>NZ_JAYRLZ010000389.1:0-3063 GCF_041904975.1 Chitinimonas sp.
TGATCGTGGTCGGCATGGGCAAGCTGGGTGGCCGTGAATTGAATGTATCGAGCGATATCGACCTGATCTTTGTCTACCCGGAAGATGGCGAAACCGATGGCGCGCGCCGCATCAGCAACCATGAATGGTTTGCCCGCGCCGGCAAGCGGCTGATCGCCCTGCTGCACGATGTAAGCGAAGACGGCTTCGTGTTCCGGGTGGACATGCGCCTGCGCCCCTATGGCGACAGCGGGCCGCTGGTGTGCTCGTTTGGCGCACTGGAAAACTATCTGCTCACCCAGGGGCGCGAATGGGAGCGCTATGCCTGGATCAAGGGCCGCGCCATTACCGGCCGGCCGGCCTGGCAGGCAACCGACCCCGGCGCCGCGCCAATCGGCGGCGATGCCGAGGGCCTGATGCAGCTAGTAACTCCGTTTGTCTACCGCAAATACCTCGACTATGGCGCCTATGCCTCGATGCGCGATCTGCATGGCCAGATCCAGCGCGAGGTGGTCCGCCGCGACTTTGCCGACAATATCAAGCTCGGCCCGGGCGGTATCCGCGAAATCGAATTCATTGCCCAGGTATTCCAGCTGATCCGCGGCGGCCGGCGCCCCGCCCTGCGCATCCGGCCGACCTGCGAGGTGCTGCGGGAGCTGGTGCAGCTCAGCCTGTTGGAAACCGACGTGGTGAACGACCTGACCACAGCCTATGTGTTCCTGCGCAATCTGGAGCACCGCCTGCAATACCTCGATGATGCGCAAACTCAGATGCTGCCCGGCAATGACGCCGACCGCGCCCTGGTCGCCACCAGCATGGGCTTTGCCGACTGGCCGCAGTTTATGGCGGTTTTGGATAGCCATCGCGGCAATGTTTCGCGCCATTTCGAGCTGCGATTTGCCTTGCCGCAGGCCGAGGGCGACGCGGTGCATCCGCTGGCCGGGGTGTGGCTGGGTATCGCCGATGGTCAAGGTGCCGCCGCCCGGCTGGCAGCGCTAGGCTATGCCGAGGCCAGCGAAATGGAGCGCCTGCTCGCCAGCATTGCCCAGAGCAGCCGCTACCAGACTCTGGCCGACAAAAGCCGGCGCCGCCTCGATTCGCTGATTCCGCCGATGGTGGAAGTGTGCAGCCGCCAGCCCAACCCCGACGCCACCCTGGGCCGCGTGCTACGCTTTCTCGACACCATTGCCCGCCGCGAGTCTTATCTGGCCTTGCTGGCCGAGCATCCGCAAACCCTGAACCGGCTGGCCCAGCTGCACAGCGCCAGCCCCTGGGTGGCGGACTATCTGCGCCAGCATCCGATCTTGCTCGATGAATTGCTCGACGCCCGCCTGCTCTACACCGCCCCCGACTGGCCGCGCCTGGCTGAACAGCTGCACGCCGATCTGGCCGGCCATGCCGGCGACGCGGAAGTGGAAATGGACCTGCTGCGCCATTTCCAGCACCAGCAATTGTTCCGCCTGTGCGCGCAAGACCTGGCCGGGCAGTGGCCACTGACCACCCTGTCGGACCATCTGTCCGACCTGGCCGACCTGGTGCTGCAAGTCTCGCTGGAGCGGGTATGGGCCGAGCTGCCCGGCCGCCATCGCGAGCAGCCAGCGTTTGCCCTGTTCGGCTATGGCAAGCTCGGTGGCAAGGAGCTCGGCTATGGGTCTGATCTCGACATCATCTTCCTGTACGACGACGATCATCCCGACGCGCCTGACCTATATGGCAAGCTCGCCCGCCGCCTGGTGAACTGGCTTAGCGCCATGACCGCCGCCGGTGCGCTGTACGATATCGACCTGCGCCTGCGCCCCGATGGTGGCAAGGGCCTGCTGGTATCGAGCCTGGCCGGCTTTGAGCGCTACCAGCAGGAAAGCGCCTGGGTGTGGGAACACCAGGCCCTGACCCGCGCCCGCTTTGTGGGCGGCGACCGAGGCATCGGCACGCGATTCGAGACGATTCGCTGCGCCATCCTGTCGCAGCGGCGCGATCGCAGCACGCTGGCCGAAGAAGTCGCCAGCATGCGCGACAAGATGCTGGCAACCCATCCGGCACGCAGCGACGATGTCAAACACTGTCGCGGCGGCCTGGTCGATGTGGAGTTCATCGTCCAGTATCTGGTCCTGGCCCACAGCCACCAACACCCTGCCCTGCTGGCCAATAGCGGCAATATCGCACTGTTGAAAGCCGCCGCCGAAGCCGGCCTGATCCCCGCCGCCCTGGCACTGGACGCCAAGGAAGCCTACCGCCAGCTGCGCGATCTGCAGCACAAACAGCGACTCAACGGCACACCACCGTCCGCCGAAGCCCTGGCCAGCCTGGAACCACACTGCGAGGCGGTACGTAACCTGTGGCATGTGGTGTTTGGTTGATACGCCAGCAAAGCTATGAACAGCAAACAAAGGCAAAACCTGTAGACACAGAGCGCCGGGAGAACATAGAGCGCACAGAGAAAAGCCAAATCGAGGCCGGTTTTCTCTGTGTGCTCTGTGGTCTCAGTGCGTTCTGTGTCCATAGGTTTTAGGGTTCGGATTTTTTGACGCCCCAGCAAGCGCAGTTTTGCCCATGTCGGCGGCATAGTGCTCGTGCTATGGTTGCCGCCTTGTGCCAATAGCTGCGCCGATCATGACAACAAGCGATTCCATCACCAGCCTGCATACCGCCGGCGTCGATCTGGGCGGTCTGATGACCGTGCTGGGCAAGCATCTGTATTCCACCCCGGTAGTAGCCTTGCGTGAGCTGGTGCAGAACGCCCATGACTCGATCGTGCGGCGCCGTATCGAACAAGGTGCAGATTTTGTACCGGTAATCCGCGTCTATGGCGACCCTGTCAATGGCGTAGTTCGGGTGGTGGATAGCGGCGCCGGGCTGACCGAGGACGAGGTGCACAACTATCTGGCCACCGTGGGCCGCAGCGGCACCCGCCGCTTGCGCGAAACCAGCGGCAGTGATGAGTTGATCGGCATGTTCGGCCTTGGTTTTCTGTCGGCCTTTGTGCTGGCCAGCAAGGTGACGGTCACTACCACCTCCTGGCGCACGCCGAACCTTGGTTGGCGCTATCAGTCGAGCAATGCCGAGCAATACAGCGTCAGCAGCGTG
>NZ_JAYRLZ010000070.1:0-2473 GCF_041904975.1 Chitinimonas sp.
GCCAATAGAGCGGCCAAAGGTAAAATGCGGGACATTATTATGTTTCCTACGTATATGGGCGTACGCCCGAAATCCGGCTCCTTGCAGGCTGCCGGTCCTGCATCCGGCGCCGGTCACTGATAGACAATCGTCCATGTAACCGGCACCTGGATGGTTCCTGGCTGAACACTCGGTGTATTCGAGAAGGTCGACACACCAAAGGTCCAACTGCTGTTTGCGCCGCTGGCGGGCAGGCTGAATGACTGGCCGCTGCTGAGATTCTGTCCGGCATAGCTGAGCAGCAGCCACAAAGGGCTGGCTGTGCCGGTATTGGCAAACCGGATGCCGCTGCTCGATGCCGGGCCGGTGAGGGTCATCGACACGGTCGGTGTCACGCTGCAGCTGAGCGAAGCCTGGAAAGACGTGACTGCCCACGTGGTATTGGAAACCTGGTCGCTGCGCAGGGTGCCGAGGCTGACCGCGCTGGGCACATTGGCGGTGCAGGATGAATCCGGCATCACCGCGCCGACGCTGAGGCGGATGCGTACATTGAGGCAATTGAGGCCAAGATAGCTGGAGGGGTTGCTGACGCAATTGGGCTCGGCAAACGAGGCGACTTCGGTATTGGCAAAACCGCCGGGCAGGCGTGGATTGCCGCTGCCGTCATTGACGTAGACCAGTTCGGCCAGCTGGGCCATCGAGGTGCCATTGGCGCCGTTCAGGTCAAGCGGCCCGAACGGGTAGCGCGCATTGCGATTGGTAAAGGTCAGGCGCAGATACAGCCCGCCGGCAATGCGGTAAAAGCCCGCCTGAGTGCCGGAATTGCCGCTCCAGCTGCCGCGTACCGTGGTGTAGTTATTGATATTGTCCTGTCGGCAAACAAAGGTGCCAGAGGTGCCATCGCTGGAGCTGGCATTGGCCACGGTTGTCGATGCCAGCACGGTATTGTTGGCCAGCGGCAGGTTGTAGGTGACTGCCGGCAGGCTGATGGTCATGGTCTGGCTCAGTGCCGACCCGTTGGCTGGCCCGGTATAGCAATCGGCAAAGGCCGAGTGGACCAACAGGCAGGCCAGCATCAGGCGCAGCAGGGCGAATAGCGGGTAGGCAGGCTTATTCATGGCAGGTCAGCTCGCGTCGTTGCAGGGTATCGCTCGCTGTCAGCGAGAAGGTGAATGCGCAGCGGTGTGTGCCCCAGATCACTACGCCCTTGTCTGCGCCTTCGCTGGCCAGTACATAGCTCATGCCCGATTGGCCAACCCAGCTGCTGCCCGCACCACCCAGATCGAGCCGCGCGCCCAGCGGTACCGGCTTGCCGTCGGCCTGGACGATGGTGAACAGGACCGGCAGACCGCGGCTGGCTTTGAAGTCGACGCGTACCAGGGCGCCGCGCGACGGCACCAGGATGCGCGATGTCGCCTCGATTTCCGTCAGCCGGCGATCGGGTGTGGCCGAGGGGTCCAGCAGGATCTCGTTTTCGCGGTAGGCACCGAGCCAGGGCAGCAGGGCATAGCCGCGCCGATCGGACACCACATCCGTCTGGCCGGCTACTGCCACGCCGGCCACGCCGCCGGTGTAGACCAGCGCCGATGATTCCCCGAGCGGCTGGCCGAACGTGAGCCCATCACCATGGATGGCCAGACCGCCATTGAGGCTGGCGCTATAGCTGGTATTGCCATCGCTGTGGCTGATCGAGGCGCTGCCATTGCCGAAGCTGCCGCTGCGCGACAGATACAGGTCAAGCTCGCGCCGTTTTCCATCGCTGGCCGAGACGTTGTAGCGCAGGCTGTCGCCGCCGGAGATGCTGAGCTGGTCGGCATTGCCGTCGGACGGGCTCTGCTGGCGGCGCAAGGACAGGCTACCACGGCTGCCGGTGCTTTCCGGCCATAGCGGCATCTGCCAGTCCAGGGTCCAGCGCTGGCTGAGCGGGCCTTGCGTGCCACGGCTACGGTCGATGGAAAAGGTCAGATTGCCCGGACCGATCTTCATGGCCGCACTCAGCGAGCGGGTCAGCTGGGTCTGGTCGCTATCCCATGCGCTGCGATGCGCCAGGCTGGCATTGAGTTGCAGCGGGCCCAGGCTTTGCGAGAACTGCAGCTGCAGCTGGTGTTTTTCGCGGAAGCTGCGACGGCTGGTAGCGGCGCTGCTTTGCGCAATGGCGGCATTCATGTCCATAAAGCCGGGGGAGGCGTGGCGCGCGCCTATCATCTGCACCGAGGTGCCGGTGGCTGCGATGGCTTTCGCCCAGAGCAGGCGCATGCTGGCGCCTTGCTCGCGACTGTCGCCATCGCGGTAGGACGACACGGCTGCATCCACTTCCAGCGCGCCAAAATGCCCGAGCAGGCCGGTAAGCCCGGCGCTGAATGCCTGGTAGCGATTGCCGGCAATGGCTTCGAGGCTCAGTGTCTTGTCGCCGCCAAAGCCGTGCGCATACTGCAAGGCGGCGAGCTGGAATCGGCTGGCACCCACGGCGGTTCCTCCGGCCAGCGACCAGCTG
>NZ_JAYRLZ010000070.1:2483-17270 GCF_041904975.1 Chitinimonas sp.
ATTGGCGCGCATCGATGGCAGTACCGCGATGGGCTGATTGAATTCGCGCACCCGGCCATCGCTTTCCTCGATGCGTACCAACAAGTCCTGGTTGCCAAGCAAGACCGGCAGATCGTCGATAAGGAAGTTTCCCGGCGGCACCGTATTGCTGTAGATCAGATTGCCGAACTGGTAGACGCGCACCAGGGCATTGGTCCGGGCGATGCCGGAAATGCGCGGCCGCAGGCCGGCATTGGTGTTCGGGTCCATCTCGGTATCAGTGTGAAACTGCATGCCGTAGATGCGCCCGCTGCCCAGCATGCTGCCACCGGCGAGGGCATTGCCCACCATCAACTGGCCATTCCAGTCGCGAATTTCCCGGTAGCCGTAAGCGAGCTGCGCCGGCTTGCCGATATCGGTTCCGCCGGGCCCATGCGATAGCGCCAGATCGGTGCGCAAGCGCCATGGCCCGAGGTTGGCGCCGAGCTGGGTACTCAGGCTGAGCTGATTGCTGCCGGGCAGATGGTTGAACGACAGATTGTAATTGGCCAGCAGCGCATCGATGCCGCTATCCCACTGCCGGCGTAGCGACGATTGGCGGATGCGCTGCATCGCTTGCGTGGGCACGCTGATATCGAGGCGCAGGCTGGCAGGATCAAACTGCACCCGTGCGCCATTGATCAGGCTGGGCAGGTCGAGGCAGCCCGCACTGGCGCCGGCCAGCAATTCGGCCAGCTCGGGCAGATTGGCCAGGCCCAGGCAGGGCGCAAGCCCTTGTTCGCTGGCTGTCACATCGATCATGCGTTGATCGATGCGCTGATCGTTCAGGTACAGATCGAGCGGATAGCGACCGGGCGGCAATGCGCCTTGCTCGAACTGGCTGACGTCGATGCTGGTCTGTCCCTTGAAGTCATGCAGGAAAGACGATTCGAACGTCGTGCTGGCCGCCTGTACGCTGCCGATCAGCGCGCTAGCCGCGAGGCCGCGCACTGCCAATCGGCAGATCGTGGGCATGAACCACTCCAAAGTCATTGATGGTGTCGAAATGGATGCGCTCGGCAGCCTTACCGGAGTGTGCCGGGTCGCGGGTAATGGTCAGCGTGCGGCGCTCGAACGGCTTCAAGAGAAACGCCGGCGATTTGCCCAGTAAAATGTCGCCAGCATATAGGCTGGTTGAAGCAAAACTGATTGAAAATACAGAAGGATTTTCAACCTGCAGCTCGAATTTTGTGGCATCGCTGGCCGACATTATCCACAGCAGATTATTGACGGATTTATCGGCTTCGCCCGTCAATCCCTCGGGCCGGAAAAACACCTTGATGCGCTGGCGGATAGCCAGCACCATTTTGTTTTCTGCGGCGGTATTGGCCTGCGGTACTTGCTGCACATTGAGATAAAACACCGACTCGCGATCCTTGGGCAGGCGACTGATATCCAGCGGCAGAATACGGATTAATGCTTCGCGTCCACCATCAATTCGTACCACCGGCGGCGTAACCCATAGCTCATTGACGGTGCCGGCATCGTCGAATTCATCAGCTTGCAACCACGATTGCGCCAGGAAGGGCTCTGTGCCTGTGTTCTTGACCGTGAGGCTGGTGTCGCGCTTTCCGGCCTCCACTACCAGCCGGGTGGCACTCAGGGAAATACCGGCAAATACCGGCCATGCGCTCAGCCAGCAGGCAAGCGCCAGAATACATGTCGTTTGTTTCATTTCAACTGCAACCTGTCCCTTGACTAATTCATTGATCCGGATTGCATATTTCAGTAAGCAATCTGAATTATCAGGGAATGCTTATGAAGTAGATATAACCCGCGAATAATAACATGGCCCTTATCGACGGGCGAATGCGGGGATTACTCAGATCGATGTGGCAGGCGCGCTTTTCACCGATTTGTCGCCTTGTGTAGCCTGGCGGAAAATCGGTAAGTATTTGAAACATCGTGGTTTTGCCGCGATGGTCTGCTGCTGACAGCCTCGTGTCAGAAATAAGACAGCTGTGCAATATTCCGGCGGCGCTGCCTGCTTGTCGCTACATGGCTTTGTATTACGGCTTATGAGGGTTTCGAATGGAAATGTTTTCTAAGGTATTGAATTGAAAAGAAAAGACCGGTTTGCCATGAAAGGGGGTGAGGTCGGTCGACTCGGCTGCAATTGGCGGGCCGGTGGCTCCGTCTGGTGCGGCAGCGCAGTGCTGTCTGCGCGATTCACCTCAGTGTGCGGCGAAGCGCACCGGTGCCGGATGACTGAATGATCTGCCGGCCCTGATAGTGGTTTGCCACTGCGCCGTGTGGCTGTTCCCGTGTTGCAAAAGGCTAATCAATCATTCATGTGCTCGTCATCTGTGCTGATTATGGTTTCGAACGAAACCGATTGGTTTCGAATTGTATGAGGGTCGGCAGCCGAGCCCATGCGATGAGCTGGTCGACCTGCCGGTAATCGCCGCCTTCCGTTTGGTCTGTTGCAGTTCAACCTTTTCAGAAAGTGCCCTGCCATGACTTTGTTCCGCCGCAAATCGCTGATCAGCCTTGCGCTGCTTGCTGCGTGCCTTGCCACGCATGCCCAGCCAATAGTCCGCAATACCGTCAGCCAGTTGCTGACGCAGAATCATAACCATCCGGGCGAGTCGGCCCGCCTGCGCCAAGCCTTTGTCGAGCAAGAGCTGATCGGAGAGGAAGGCGCCCTGATCAAGCAGCGCTTCCGGCAAATCGCCACGGCTGGCGATGTGGATGCGCTGCTCGCTACCTGGCAGCAAGATGGCGATGCCTCGCGTCGTACCGCAGCCCTTACCCTGCTGCGCGAACTGCATCTGCCGGCGGCACTGCCGCTCTATGCGCGCAGCTATGAGGGCGCCAGCCAGGAAGATCGCCAGCAGCTATTTGATCTGGTCGCCCGTATCGATAGTCCGGCTGCCTTCTTGCTGCTGAACCGCTGGGTGGCGCAACTGCCGGCGGCAGATACAGCGGTGGATTTGCAGCATGCACTTGCTGCGGCGGGCCGCTTCCGCAATCCGGCCATTCGTGCTGAGGCGCAGGCGGCAAGACTGCAGTCACCCGCGCAGCAGCTGCTTGCTCAGGAGACGCTGCTGGCGCTGCAGCGGCCGGCAGCAAGCACGGCGCTGGAAGCCGCAGCGACGCTGCGTGCCGAGGCAGCGGTGGCCAGTGCTTCGGATGATGCTGGCCTCGCCGCGCGCTATGCGCCGGTATTGCGGCTTTCCAGTGGCGGCAAGGTCAACCTTGCCAATGCCAGCTACCCGTATATCGACTATTTGCCCATTGCGGTGGAAGACATCCTCACCCGCGCCGGCAAAGTGCCCAATCTGGTAGCCGGCGGCACCGCAACGCCGTTGAGCGCAAATTTGCTGGCCAGTCTTGGCGCTGCCGGCCCGAATAACCAGCCTGGCAGCTATATCGACCTCAAGCCGGTGTATCCCGGTAGCGATACGCCGGCCAATGCAGCACGCGCGCTCAGCCGCCATCCGGCGGTGTACTACCAGCTGTTCCGCGATCCGAGCAAGGCGCAGCCTGTCGCCATCCAGTACTGGTTTTTCTATTTCCATGATCTGTGGCTGAACGAGCATCCGGGCGACTGGGAGGGTTTCACTGTCTTTCTGGATGCCAATGGCAACGCGGTGGAGGCGGCGCTATCCACCCATTACGAGGCCAATCGGCTGAGCTGGAAGAATATGAGCACGCTGGGCGGCCATCCGAATATCTATGTTGCCAACGGTGGCCATGGCTCTTACGCATTCAGCGGCTCGACCACCTACTTCCCGGTGGTGGCCATCGATAACCACAAGGGCGACAAGGAAGTGCTGTATCCGGCTGGCTCGGGTCTGGGGGGCAGCAAGGACACGCCGTACCAGCTGCTCGATCTCAGCGCGCAGGGCTGGCTGGGCTTCAAAGGCCGCTTCGGTGATGCCAGCAGCGCGCCCAATGGGCCGGTGTATCGCACCGACGCGCCTACCCAGGGCGATTGGAACAATGCCAAGAACAAGCCGCGCAAACCGGATTGCAGCGCCCGCATCGGCACCTTGATGTATGGCACTGCCAGCAACCCCGGCCCGTGGCTGTGGGCGCAGGGTTATGGGCTGGATGGCGCGGCCTGCAAGGCGAGCTGATGGTGTTGGAAAATCATTGATGTCGCGCCGCACTAGTACACAAAACCTGTAGACACAGAGAACAGGGAGGGCACAGAGCACACCGAGAAGAAGCGGATTCAGACGGGCTTTCTCGGTGTGCTCTGTGGTCTCGGTGCGCTCTGTGTCCACAGACTTTTGGTGGTCGAATCATGGACATCGCGGGGAGAGACTTGCAGGTGCAGAGCAGGCTTACCTCTTGCACTGGGCAGATGACCCGCTGGAAATAAAGATCCTTTTTGGATTCTGTTTCTTGAATGCGTGCAGAAAGCGCAGATGCGGCAGCTGTACGGTGCCGCCAATGCACATGCGGGTGGCGATGCGATCATCGCTCCTGTCATGACGATGCAACAAAACCCCATCATTATTTCAAATGAACATTTGAAAGTTTCGAATGAAATTCCAGCCGCTGTTTGCATCTTGAATAAGTCCCCATGACATTCAATACCCTCACCGAACGCCAGCAAGAGATCATGGCCTGGCTGCAAGCCGAAGGCCATTTGTCTACCGATCAGTTGTCGCAGCGTTTTGCCGTCTCCTCACAGACCATACGCCGCAATATCAACGAGCTCAGCGCCATGGGCCTGGTGCGGCGCCAGCATGGCGGCTTGAGCCTGCCGGCAGCGCAGCACAACCAGAGTTTCAGCAAGCGCAGCGCCGAGAATCTGCTCAGCAAGCAGTGCATCGCGCGTACGGTGGTGGCCAGTCTGCCGCCTCATGCCACCTTGTTTCTTGGCTATGGCACCACGGTGCAGCAGGTGGCGGCCCTGATACCCGCCGATCTTCCGCTGCGGGTGATCACCAATAATCTGCAGGCGCTGGCCGCCTTGCTGGATAAGCCGGCGGTGGAAACCTGGGTGACTGGCGGGCGCTTGCGCCAGGCGGATCAAGACCTGATGGGTCTGCAAACCTTGCAGGCATTCGAGCGCTTCGAAGCTGATATTGCCCTGTGCGGTATTGCCGGCATCGCCGCCGATGGCAGTCTGCTGGAATTCCAGCAGGAAGAGGCCGAACTGACCCGAGTGCTGCTACAGCACAGCCGCCAGCACTGGCTATTGGCCGATGCCAGCAAATACCAGCGCCTGGCCTCGGCCCGGCTCGGCAGCCTCGATGCCTTCGATGCCCTGTTTACCGACCAGGACAATCCGGCGCTGGCCCAGCTTTGCCAGAAGTTCGGCGTCGACTTCACCGTTTGCCAGGGAGCGGCGTGATGGCACTGGAGATCGAAGGCCTGAGCAAGCACTGGGGCGGGCGGGTGGTGCTCGATGGCATCAGCCTCAGCATCCCGACCGGGCAGTTCACCGCCTTGCTCGGCCCGTCCGGCTGTGGCAAGACCACGCTACTGCGCCTGCTGGCCGGCCTGGATACGCCAGATGGTGGGCGCATCCTTAGCGATGGCGTCGACATTACCCACCTTGAGCCAGCCGAGCGCGGCATGAGCATGGTGTTCCAGTCTTATGCGCTGTTTCCGCATCTGAATGTGGCCGAGAACATCCTGTTTGGGCTAAAGGCACGCAAGCTGCCGAAGCATGAACAGCAAGCGCGGCTGGATCAGGCCGTCGCCCTGGTGGCGCTCGATGGCCATCTGCATAAAAAGCCGGCGGCGCTGTCCGGTGGGCAACGCCAGCGGGTGGCGCTGGCGCGCGCCATCGTGTCGCAGCATCCGGTCTGCCTGATGGACGAGCCGCTCAGCAACCTCGATGCCCGGTTGCGTGCCGATATGCGCAGCGAGCTGCGCACACTCCAGCAAGCGCTGGGCCTCACCCTGATCTATGTGACGCACGACCAGATCGAAGCAATGAGCATGGCCGACCAGATCGTGCTGCTCGATGGCGGCAGGGTCCAGCAGGTCGGCAGCCCGCAGGCGCTGTATGAAGCCCCGCAAACCCTGTTCGTCGCCCGCTTTATCGGCCAGCCACCGATGAATCTGCTGCGCCTGCCCGGGCGCGACGCCAGCAGCCTGTGCGGCATCCGGCCCGAGCACATCCAGCAGCACGGCCCGCATGCTGCCACCGTGCAGCGCTGCGAATACCACGGCGCCGACAGCCTGATTCATGTCGAGCTGTACGGGCAGCCCTGTGTGGTCAAGCAACCCGGTCGCCTCGATCTGGCAGCGGGAAGCCGCCTCACCCTCGGTTGGCCGACCGACTGCGAGCGCCATTTTTGCAGCCACACCCAGCAATCCATCCCCTCACCCACAAAGGTAAGTCTCCATGCT
Source organism: Chitinimonas sp. (assembly GCF_041904975.1). NCBI lineage: Bacteria > Pseudomonadati > Pseudomonadota > Betaproteobacteria > Neisseriales > Chitinibacteraceae > Chitinimonas > Chitinimonas sp. The sequence goes on from NZ_JAYRLZ010000070.1 coordinate 8,820, forward strand.
CTCCCTGCGTAAGCTGATCCCGATTGCCGCCCTTGCCCTTGCTAGCAGCCAATGGGCGCTTGCCGCCCAGACCAAGGTCACCCTGTACTACCCGATTGCGGTAGGTGGCCCGCTCACCAAGGTGGTGGATGGCCTGGTGGATGAATTCAAGAAGGCCAATCCCGATATCGATGTCGATGCCATCTATGCCGGCAGCTACGACGATGCCCGCCTGAAGGCACTGGCAGCGCTCAAGGCAGGCAAACCGGTACAGACGTCGGTGCTGTTTTCCATCGACCTGCATGAGCTGAAAGATATGGGCGTGATCCGCCCGTTCGACGACTTTGCCAAGACGGCCGAAGACAAAGCCTGGCTCAACAGCTTTTACCCGGCGCTGATGCAGAACGGCCGCGATGAGGGCAAGACCTGGGGCATTCCGTTCCAGCGCTCCACCATCGTGATGTTCTACAACAAGACCGCCTTCAAGGAAGCCGGCCTCGACCCGGAAAAGGCGCCGAAGACCTGGGCCGAACTGCGCCAGATGTCCGCCAAGCTGGTCAAGCACGATGCCAGCGGCGCCACCACTCGCTGGGGCCTGATGATTCCGTCCACCGGCTATGCCTACTGGATGTTTGGCGCACTGGCCAAGCAGAACGGCCAGGCACTGATGAATCCGGCCGGCACCAAGACCTTCTTCAATGCACCCAAAGTGGTGGAGGGTCTGAATTTCTGGTCCAGCCTGAGCACTCAGGACAAGGTGATGCCGACCGGCGTCGTGGAGTGGGGCACGCTGCGGCAGAACTTCGTCGAGGGCAAATCGGCCATCATCTGGCATTCCACCGGCAATCTGACTGCCATTCTCAAGGAAGCCAAGTTCGAGGTGGGCGTGGCTGCGCTGCCCGGCAATAGCGAAGCAGGCTCACCGACTGGCGGCGGCAATTTCTATCTGATGAAAAGCGGCAGCGAAGCCGAGCAGCAGTCCGCCTACAAGCTGGTGAAGTTCTTGACCGACCCGGTACGGGCGGCCGAGTGGAGCGTGGCCACCGGCTATATCGGCGCCAACCCGGAGAGCTACAACACCCCGGCGCTGAAGGCCTATACCGCCAAGGTGCCGCAAGCCTTGGTAGCGCGCGACCAGCTGGCGGTATCCACTGCGGAGCTGTCCACCCATCAGGCGGGCAAGGTGCGCAAGCTGCTCGATGACGCCATCCAGTCGGTGCTGACCGGCCAGCAAGATGCCAAGACCGCGCTGGACAGTGCTCAGGCACAGGCTGACCGCATTCTCAAGCCCTACCAGAACTGAGCGGCGCGGCATCAGGCCGGGGCAAGCCTGGCCTGTTGCAACTGGGCGCGGGCCAAGCGCTGCGGCTTGATGCCCTAGGGCCGCTGCGCGTGGCCCGCTACCCAGGCATGCTGACCGCCTTTCGATTCACCTGTTTTCCAAGCACGGTTTGACATGATTCTGCGAACCCCCTCCTGGCTATATGGCTGGCTATTGCTGCTGCCGGCCATGATCTTGCTGATAGGCTTCACCTACTTGCCCATGGGCGCCACCCTGTGGCACAGCCTGTTTGTGCAGACCACCGCCAGCGCGCCGCCCAGCTTTGTCGGTCTCGATCAATACCGCAACTTGCTCGACGATGCGGTGTTTCGCACCGCGCTGCGCAACAATCTGCTCTACGCGCTGGTGACCGTGCCGGCGTCGATGGCCCTGGCGCTGCTGATGGCGCTGTGGGTGAATCGCGCGTTTGCCGGCCGCAGCCTGTTGCGCCTGGCTTTCTTTACCCCAACGGTGCTGCCGATGGTGGCAGCTGCCAATGTGTGGTTGTTTTTTTACGCGCCCGATATCGGTCTGCTCAATCGTGGCCTGGCACAGCTGCATGTGGCGGGCCATAACTGGCTGGGGCAGGCCGACACGGCGCTATGGGCGCTGATGAGCATCACCATCTGGAAGGAAGCCGGGTTTTTCATGGTGTTCTATCTGGCCGCCCTGCAAGCCATGCCACCCGAGGTGCTGGATGCGGCGCGGCTGGAGGCCGGCTCGGCCAGCTATCGCCTGCGCCGCGTGATTTTGCCGCTGCTGGGGCCGACCACCCTGTTTGTGGCGGTGAATGCGCTGATCAATGCCTTCAAGCTGGTTGATCATCTGTTCATCCTTACCAAGGGCGGGCCGAACAATGCCAGTACCCTGCTGCTGTACTACCTGTTTGAAACTGCCTTCCGCTTTCAGGATGGCGCCTATGCCGCCAGCCAGGCGGTGCTTCTGCTGATTCTGCTGATGGCCTGTGCCGCCGTGCAGCTGTTCCTGACACGTAACCGGGTCCACTACCGATGAAGCGCCTGCCCAATGCCATTTCCCGCACGCTCGCCTGGCTACTCGGCCTGCTCTGGATGGCGCCCTTGCTGTTTTTGCTGTGGGCGGCTTTTCACAACGGCAGCGATGCGGTGCAATTGCGCCTTGCCGCGCCGCTATCGCTGCGCAATTTCAGCGAAGCCTGGCAGGTGGCGCCGTTTGCCCGCTATTTTCTCAATTCCGCCCTGTTGGTGCTGCTATTGCTGGCGGCGCAGCTCTTGGTATGCACACTGGCCGCCTATGCGCTGGCGCGGGTGCCGTTCCGTGGCCGCAGCCTGCTGTTTGGCCTGGTGCTGATCCAGCTGATGGTGATGCCGGAAGCGCTGATCACCGAAAACTATCAAACCATTGCCCGGCTCGGCCTGATCGACCATACCGCTGGCATAGCCTTGCCCTATATCGCCTCCGCCTTCGGCATTTTCCTGCTGCGCCAGACTTTCATGATGGTGCCGCAGGAGCTGGAAGATGCTGCGCGCATCGAGGGCCTGGGCCGGCTGCGCATCCTGTGGCAGGTCTATGTGCCGCTGGCCCGACCCACCTATATCGCCTATTCCTTGGTGTCGATCAGCTACCACTGGAACAACTTCCTGTGGCCGCTGATCGTGACCAATACCGCGCAGAGCCGCACGGTGACCGTTGGCATGGCGCTGTTCGGTGCGCCGGAAACCGGTGTGGACTGGGGGGTATTGTCGGCCGGCACGCTGATGATGATTGCGCCGCTGTTGCTGGCCTTCATCCTGTTCCAGCGCCAGTTCATCCAGTCCTTTATGAGCGCCGGGGTGAAGTGATGCGCATCGTCAGCTGGAATATCCAGCAGGGGCGCGACGCCGCCGGCCAGCCGGCCAGCGAGGCGCAATGGGTCGCCATGCGTGACTACGATGCCACGCTGCTGCTGTTGCAGGAGGTCGATTCCGCCTACCTGGCCGGACTGCAGGCCGCCTTGCCCGACTACCGCTGGACCTTTGCGCCGGCGCTGGACTGGTTCGATAGCCACGGCCAGCGCCAGCAGTTCGGCAACGCCATCGGCAGTCGCCTGCCGCTGGCCCAGGTGCGGGCGCACCGCCTGCCGCAACCGGCCACTACCGCCCCGCGCCATATGCCGCGCAGCGCCTTGCAAGTGGTGGTGCGCACACCAGATGGATGGCTGAATGTGATCACCACTCATCTGGAATACCACTGTGCACTGCAAAGGGCGGCGCAGCTGGCGGCGCTGCGGGCGCTGTTTGCCGAATGCGCCGCCGCTGCCGATACCCTCGCGCCCCTGCCGGATCTTGCAAGCGATCTGTACCAGCCCTTGCCCCTGTCCAGCCGGGTGCTGCTGGGCGGAGACCTCAACTGTGCGGCCGGCAGCATGGAGTACGCCAGCGCACTCGATATTGCCGACTGGCAGGTGGCGCAATCGGCGGCCGGGTATCCGCGCAGCTGTGGCGTGCACAACCATGCGCAATGGCCCGAAGGCGCCCATTGCCGCGACTATTTTCTGCTTGGCCCGGGCCTGGCGCCGGCGGGTTACCGGCTGTGGGCCGATGAAGCCACTGCCTTGTCCGACCACCAGCCCCTGTTTCTGGAGTTAGCTGCATGATGAATCACCCGCCCCATGCCTGGCCGCAGGTCGTGCTGAGCGATGTCGACGACACGCTGACCTGGGAGGGCCAGCTGCCGGTTGCGGCGCTGGCCGCCCTGCACAACCTGGCGGCACGCGGCTGCGAGATCGTACTGGTGACCGGCGCCTGCGCCGGCTGGTGCGACCAGATGGCGCGCACCTGGCCGGTGAGCGCGGTGATCGGCGAAAACGGCGCCTTTACCATCGAGCGACAAGGGCGCCACCTGATCTACCACGATAGCCACGATGCAGCCACGCGCGCCCGCCATCACGAAGCCCTGCATCGCCTCGCCGCCGAAGTGATTGCGCGCTTCCCGCAGTTGCAGCTGGCGCAGGACCAAGCCTATCGCCGTTATGACCTGGCACTCGATCATGGCCAGGAGGTAGCCGGCGTGCCGGCCGCTACCATCGCAGGCGCGCTGGCCATGCTGCAGGCGGGCGGCGCCAGGGCGGCGGTCAGCTCCATCCATATCAACGCCTGGTTGGGCGAATTCAGCAAACTCGCCAGCGCGCAGCGCTGGCTGGCGCAGCGCCATGGCTGGCAAGCCGCGCAAATGCAGCAACACTGCGCCTATGTCGGTGATTCACCCAATGATGCGGCGATGTTCGGCTTCTTTCCCCACAGCGTGGGCGTCGCCAATATCGCCGCGCATCTACCCAACCTGGCCCAGCGCCCGGCCCACATCACCCGCGCACCGGGCGGGCTGGGGTTTGCGGAGTGGGTGGATGAGCTGATGACTACGGGATAGTCGTGCATTGCTAGCCTGGCAAACCTGGCTTGCTTTGAACTGCATCCCAAGGCGTTCCGTGGCCGATATGCCGTTGTGACTTGCTCCGGGCAAAGATCATGAGGCGCAATGCCGCAATAAGTGGCGTCGGAAGCGGCCCGCGACGTGGCGCATTTGTGTTCTGTGGCGGCGTTTTCTGTTGCTTGAAATGGTCGCAGGGGTGGCCTGCTGCTCACTGTACAGGGTGGGCACCCTGCATCATTTTTGGGTGGCTGTTGAATTTTTTCGCGGCGAAATTTGACAACTGCAATCAAGGGGACAAGAATCCGCGCCAAATCCCCACTTCCCCCATGCCATGAATCAAGCCATTACCTCCCAAGCCCTGGTTTTCCACAAGCCGCTCAAGCCCCACGCCGAAACCACGCGCTGGACGGTGGAGCAGGTGGCCGAGCTGTTTGCGCTGCCGTTCAATGACTTGCTGTTTCGCGCCCAGACCGTGCATCGCGAGCATTTCGATCCAAGCAAGGTGCAGCTGTCCACGCTACTGTCGATCAAGACCGGCGGTTGCCCGGAGGATTGCGGCTACTGTCCGCAGTCGGTGCGCTACGACACCGGCGTGACCAGCCAGGACCTGATGCCGCTGGATGAGGTGATGGCCGCCGCCCGCGCCGCCAAGGAAGCCGGCGCCTCGCGCTTTTGCATGGGCGCCGCTTGGCGTGGCCCGAAGCAGCGCGATCTGGATGAGGTGAAGGCGATGATCGCCGGGGTGAAATCGCTGGGCCTGCAGACCTGCGCCACCCTGGGCATGCTCAAGGAAGGCATGGCCGGTGAATTGAAAGAGGCCGGGCTTGATTACTACAACCACAACCTCGATACCGCGCCGGAAAAATACGACGACATTATCGGCACCCGTGGCTATGACGACCGCCTCGACACCCTGCGCCAGGTGCGCGAATCGGGCATGAATGTCTGCTGCGGCGGCATTGTCGGCATGGGCGAATCGCGCGAGGAGCGCGCCGGGCTGATCAACCAGTTGGCCAATCTCGACCCGCAGCCCGAATCGGTGCCGATCAATAATCTGGTCAAGGTGGAAGGCACGCCGCTGGCCGATGTGGAAGGCATAGACTGGAGCGAATTCGTGCGCACCATCGCGGTGGCCCGCATCACCATGCCACGCAGCTTCGTGCGCCTGTCGGCCGGCCGCCAGCAAATGCCGGAAGCGGTGCAGGCACTGTGCTTTCTGGCCGGTGCCAATTCGATCTTTTATGGCGACAAATTGCTGACCACCGGCAACCCGGAAGTGACGCGCGATCGGGCGCTGTTTGACAAGCTGGATTTGCAGGCTTTGTAGGCCGCCTTGGGTGCCAATGAACGAACTACCCAATGCGCGAAAAGCGAGGTCCTTTTATGTGGAGAGGGGAGAAGAGCAGAAATGGACCATGACTTACCTACTGCTATCCTAACAGGCTGGTGAGAGGCTCTTTGAACCCCATTGGGCCGCGAAAATTTTGTAAAATCTTACAGCTTTGCTTAAAAAACAAGCAAATCCTGCCTGGTTTTACTCGCATTTCCCACTTTGCATCCAGCACTAAGAGTTTCTCGCTAGCTTGCTAACAGGCTGGCGAGAAACTCCGGGCACCAGCTTGAGCTTCGGAGGTTGCAAACTCGATTTGTTCAGGGACGTTTAATTATTTCTGCTTCTTTTTTAAGATTTTATAAATTCCTGTAATAATAAAAATTGTACCGATCATGGTCACTGCTCCATGCATCCCAGCTCCAAAGAGATATTCAATGACGAACATCATCGTCCCAGAGGATAGCTCTGCGTAGCCATTAGGGAGTGGTTTCCTAAGAAAGCTTCGTTTGGTGCTTGTTCCGTTTGGCAGTGGCGAGGCGACTGTGTCGGTCCATTTGGCCAATAGCACTGCTGGCCAAAATCTCGCTGGCAGTGGGATTATGCAACCAGGGTGGGCGTCGCTGATCAATATGGGGAGTACAGCATCCGATAGCTTTTTCCCCGGCAACTGTTTGCGCTCAAAATAGGTGGTGGACAGCTTGAGCGGTACTGGCGAAAACGGCGTGGGAACGGTGAGGCCGAATGCTCGGCTATAGCCGTTTGCAAGATGCTCGCTAATTGCACGTAAATCTGAATCCTCCGGATCGTGCAGCATATGCAGCTTGCGGGCAATGTCGCGCAAGGTTTCTGTGGGCAGTTGGCCTTGTGGATCGTAGATTACTTCGCCAGGAAGACCGGGCTCGGCGCCGGGCTTGCGCAATAAATTGTTGGCCTGGACGATTACCCCCCAGACTACTCGACCTTCGAGCAATAAGGCGTCCGTACTGTCGAACAGGGGCCTTAGCTCATCGTGTTTTGCCCAGTTTGGCATCTTGATGTGCAGTTCTCGAGCGAGGTTCGGCGACTGACGAAGTTGAATGGCAATATCGCGTGGAAGAACGGGGTCCTTTGCAGGAGATGGATGATCTGCGCCTTCCTTTGCCTGCCAGGAAAAATCATCAAGCTTGAAGCTGTCCAGGCCGCGATACAGGGCCTCGGCTAGCGCGGGATATTGATCGGCGGTCAGTGATCCGTCCTTTAACCATGGCGCGTATAGCGCAAAGCCATTTGGATGGTTAGCAGGGCGGTAGGGGAAAAACAGTATCAGTGAATGTGCCTCCGGCTGGTAGCGGCGTAGTTCAAGCACCAGTGCATCGCTGCGGCCGCTAGGCAGATTGGCATAGGCGTCGTAGATCAAACCTTGGAATTTCAATCCATCTGGATTGGTTGCCAGCCTTGATTGGCCCTCGTCGATAGCAGCATCCAGCGACTCATGCATCAGGGTGACAAAGGTATGCTCATCTGCACTTCCAACTTGAAGCAAGATAGGAATTTTCCGGTTGCCAGCTGCTACGCTGCTCATGCTTAACGCAGCCAGATTCCCCCCTTTTTTGATGATTTCACTCCAGCCATCGGGCAGGTTGCTTAATGCATTGCCATTGGTGGGTCTCGACAATGACTGCAATCGTTCTTGGCCCTGGCCGATAATTTTTGTGCAGTGCTCGTAAATACTGCGTACCGGCTGGTCGCCAAATAAAGCTTCGGCCAGTAGATCCAGCGGCAGCAGTAAACGACCATTAAGCATGCACCCATGGTTGTTTCAAACTGCTTGGGAAGTCCGCCCTCTATTTGATTATTCAATTGCTCATGGTTGTACCAGCGAATTGCCAAGCCGCCGACTCGGGCAATGGTGCTGCCGAGATAGTAGCCAAGCAGCAACAGCATATTGCTAGTCTGATCACCCAGTACGAATTCCTCGTAACTGGCAGTCTGATGGGTACGCAAATGGGCCAGAAATTGATCAAGGCGGCGCAGGCTGTCGTGGCTGTAATCGAGCGCCAGCGCTTCGATTTGCTCGCGATAGGCCATGCCATTACCAGGAATTGGCCGGCCAGCGAAAAAACGGTTCAAATAATCTGCACACCAGGCATCTTCATCGGCCGGGCGAGCAGTTTTTACTTTCTGGCAATAGTCATCGATATAGTCGCGACAGCTTATTTGACTGTCGTTTCCAAATAGGCGGCTGCCGATCCAGCCCAGCGGGAGAAAGTATTTGCCGGCTATCCGACCAAACACACTGGAGAAAAAAGCGCGCGGCAGGCCTGTTTCATTGACCAGTTCGCCAGCGTCGTCATAGGCATGCCAGTCCAGCTGCTCACCTGTGGCCTTGGCAACATAGTCACCGAGGTAGAAGGCCAGCATCAGGCAGAAATTGACCGCAGCCGGGTCGGCC
>NZ_JAYRLZ010000071.1:0-17093 GCF_041904975.1 Chitinimonas sp.
CGGATGGCGGTAAGCACGTCTTGCAGCGCCTGGCGCGAGGCATCGTGCATGTGCACATCGCCTGCAGCGGTGCAGCGTAAGCCACAGGCCTCGGCGGCGGCCTGCAATTCGCGCAGGCGCGCCTTGTCGCGTGAGCCATAGTGCAGCTCGACGGCTACCCAGGCGCGGCCGGCGAAATATTTTGCCAGCCAGTGACCATCAGGCAGCGAGGGCGGCGAGTCGGGCAGCCAGAGGGCGAGCAGTCTGGACGATAGTGCGGCGAGCTGATCGCGCTCGAGCCGGTAGTGCCCTTTTTCTGCCTGGCGCCGCCCTTGGCTGATCAGCTGCGAGAGGTCGCCATAGGCTTCACGGTCCGGCGCGAGCAGGGCGACACGCAGCCCGTCAGCGAAGCTGAGCTCGGCGCCGACAATGAGTTTGATCCCATATTCCTTTGCTGCGACATGAGCTCGCACAATGCCGGCAAGCGAGCACTCGTCGGTGATGGCAATGGCCGCGTAACCGAGTCTCTGCGCGCGCTCCACCAGTTCTTCTGCGTGTGAAGCGCCGCGCTGGAAACTGAAGTTGGACAGGCAATGCAGCTCGGCGTAACGAGGAGCCATGATAATGAACATAGAGAACGAACGTTCTCTATGTTCGTCGCTTTATGTGTGAAGTGCAAGGGTGTGTGCCGCAGGCACGGCATTGAAAACTACCCGTGAAGAAAGGGTGGGAGCGGTTTTCGAGGGATAAACCAGGCAATGAATTTCATGGCCTGTTTTCCCGGCACATGCCCGCCATGCCGCCTGATCAACCAGGCGAGGCCGGGTAGTGTTTGGCAAGCAAGGCTGGCCGGCGATCGACAGCCTTTGGCATGGGGTCGTGTCTTCTTTGCGATGGCAATTCTGCCAATCCCTCTTTTCATGCCGGAGCATCGGGCATACTTTCGGGCTGGTGATTTCACACCTGACCTTTTTCCTCTCTCGAGCTTATTGCATATGAAAAAACTGACCCTGGCCGCGGTGGCCACACTGGTTTCATTGGGGGCGGCGGCTGCCGGGCCTGTTGCCATTGCTGTACCCGATGCGCTCAAGCTGCCTGCTGACCAAGTACTGACGCTGCAACTGAATGCGACTGGTTTCCAGATTTATGACTGCAAGCCCAGCAAGGCTGATGCCAGCAAGTTTGAATGGACCTTCCGCGCACCGGAAGCCGATCTGTTCGACGCGGCTGGTGCCAAGGTGGGTACGCATTTTGCCGGCCCGACCTGGAAATCGACCGATGACAGTACCGTGGTTGGCGAGGTGCTGGCCAAGGACCCCGGCCCTGATGCCAACTCGATTCCCTGGCTGCTGCTCAAGGCCAAGTCCAACAGTGGCAATGGTGTATTCGGCAAGGTAAGCAGCATTCACCGCCTGCAAACCATGGCGGGCAAGGCGCCGGTGGATGGTTGCAGCGCCGACAAGGCTGGTGCGGAAAGCCGCGTGCCGTACAAGGCGGTTTACAACTTCTATTCGGCCAAGTAAGTACCATACGCCATTTCCTAGAAGGCGCCCCCCTGGCGCCCTCTTGGCGTAAATGCGCCTTGGGGCGGTCCGTTTCTCGCACTATCCTTCGGAAGGATCGCTTTGTGGGAAACGGCAGGCCACCATGGTGTTTGGAATCTTCAAGAAACTGTTCGGCGGTGACGAAACCGCGCCGCCGCCCAATGCGGCCAAGGCGCCTCCCGCCGCGCCGGCCGGGGCGCCGCTTGGCAATACCCTGTCGCCTGCGCCCGGGCAGGCCGGTTTCGTTGCCGGCGCACCATCGGAAACCATGCTGCAGCGCGAGATCATGCTCGATCGTGATCTCAAGGTGATCGGCTACGATTTCCGCCTGCGCGACAGTGTGCTCAAGCGCAAGGACAAGATGGCGCACTCGGTCTGGCGGCTTTACGACGAAGTGCTGCTGCGCAACTTCCTGGCTGAGGAGGCCACCAAGGCGTTTGGCCAGAAGCGCATCTTTCTGGAAGTGTCGGTGTGGGCGCTCGACAGCCCGCTGTTGGCCAAGCTGCCCAAGGGGCGTTTCGTGCTGATGCTGCGCTACGACGCCGAGTTTTTTCACGATGCCATCGTGCATATGGACCGGCTTACCGCCCTGAAAAAGCATGGTTTCCAGCTGGGCTTTGATAATTTCCCGCTCAAACCCGAGCTGATCCCGCTGTTCTCGCTGGCCGACTATCACAAGATGAGCGTGTCAGAGCGCGATGTGTCGGAGCTTTCCAAGGAAGTATCGGCCATTGCCAATGCAGCGCCCGACGCGGAACTGGTGATGGGCGATATTCATTTCTTTGAAGAGCTGCAGGTTTGCCGGCAATTGCAGGTGCACCTGCTGCAGGGCAGCTATCTGCGCCGCAAGGAGGTGTCGGAAGAGGATGCGGTCGATGCCAGCTACTTGCGCCTGTTGGAAGTGCTCAATCTGGTGCGCAGCGAGGCCGAGCCCAATGTCATCGCTAATGCGATGAAATACGACCCGATGCTCAGCTTCAAGCTGCTGCGCTATGTGAATTCGCCCGGCGCCGGCCTCGTCGCCAAGGTGGAAACGCTCGATCGCGCCATGATCGTGCTCGGCAACAAGCAGCTGTACCGCTGGCTGACCTTGCTGCTGTTCAGCCACGAGCGGCAGGAAAGCGACCATAGCCTGCTGCTGGAAACCGCGCTGATACGCGCGCGCATGATGGAGACGCTGGGGGCGCGCCAGTTCAAGCGTGACGAGCTCGACCAGCTGTTCACCACCGGCATGTTCTCGATGCTGGATGCGCTGTTGCGTCAGCCCATGGCGGTGATACTCGGCAAGCTGAATCTGCCTCCCGACATCAATCAGGCCTTGCTCAACCACAGCGGCAAATATGGCTCGCTGCTGAGTGTCGCTCTGGCGTGTGAAGATGGTGACCTGCCGGACCTGCCGGAGTTGTTCGCCGCTGCCAATGTCAGCCGCAACGAGGTCAACAAGGCGCAGATCGAGGCGATGCTGTGGGTGGAAGAGGTGGTTTGAATCCCGCTTGATATGACGCACAGCCCGTCTTGCTGCCGGGCTGTGTGCTTTTTGCGTTTAGCCGCCCAAGGTCAGCTTCATTTGCTCGCAGGCCGCCACCAGGCCGCGGGTAATGCCAGGCTCCCAGGCGGAATGGCCGGCGTCCTGCACGATATGCAGCGCGGAGCCCGGCCAGGCTTGATGCAATTCCCAAGCCGACACCGGCGGGCACAGCACATCGTAGCGGCCCTGGATGGTGATCATCGGCAGATGACTGATCTTGCCGACCTGGGCCAGCAAGTCGTTTTCCGGCAGGAAGATGCGGTTGACGAAGTAATGCGCCTCGATACGGCCGACGCCGAGTGCAACATTATCGCTGCCATAGTTAGCCTGCACCGCTGGATCGGGATGCAGGGTGGCGCATTCACCTTCGTAGACGCTCCACATCTTGGCGGCTGGCAGATGGATATCCGGGTTCGGGTCGTTAAGGCGGCGGTGGTAATGCACCAGCAAATCACCGCGCTCGACTTCCGGCAGATAGTCGGCAAAGCGTTGCCAGGCCTCGGGGAAGAACTGGCGCATGCCGCGCATGAACCAGCTGATCTCCCACGGCCGGCACAGAAAGATGCCGCGCAACACAAAACCCAGGCAGCGCGCCGGATGCGCCTCGCCATAGGCCAGCGCCAGGGTGGAGCCCCAGGAGCCGCCAAATACCAGCCATTGCTCGATGCCGAGCAGCTCGCGCAGGCGCTCGATATCGGCGATCAGATGCTGGGTAGTGTTGTCGCGCAATTCCCCGACCGGCGTGGAGCGCCCGGCGCCACGCTGATCGAAGATCACGATGCGGTAAAACGCCGGGTCGAAAAACTGCCGATGCTTGGGGCTGGCGCCGGCACCCGGACCACCATGCAGGAACAGCACCGGCACGCCATCGGGATTACCTGATTCCTCCCAGTACATGGTGTGGAGGTCATCCAGCGGCAGCATGCCGCTGCGATTGGGTGCGATGGCGGGGTAGAGTTGGTCTCTCATGGTTTTTTACCGTACTTGGAATGGATTGGGGCCCTGCGGTATTGGCAGGGGGAAGATGGCTGCATTTGCCGGCAAGCTGCCGCCACGATGCTCAGGCAGACTCTCCGAGCAAGGTCAATACTGCCCGCCAGTGCCCAGGCTCGACCGGGGTGATGGATAGCCGGTTGCCGCGTGCCAGCAGCAACATGCCTTCGAGTTCGGGCGCGGCGCGCATCGCCGCAAGCGATAGATAGCGGGTCTTCTTTACCAGCTTGACATCCACCTGCTGCCAGCGTGGGTTGGCAGGGGTGGATTTGGCGTCGAAATACGGGCTGGCCGGGTCGAACTGGGTCGGGTCCGGGTAGGGGCCGGAGCAGACTTCGGCGATGCCGGCGACGCCGGGTTCGGCACAGCCACTGTGATAAAACAGCACTCTGTCGCCAATACGCATTGCATCGCGCATGAAGTTGCGTGCCTGGTAATTGCGCACCCCATACCAGCCTACCGTCTGCGCCGGCATGGCAGCCAGATCATCAATGCCGACATCATCCGGTTCGGCCTTCATCAACCAGTATTGCATTACCTTCCCTTTGGCTTGAACTGTGCTTGCCTGTGCGCGGCTTGCGGTAGGTGTTGCTGTGCCAGCCATCCATGCAGGGCCGCAGCGCCTACACTGTCTGGCAAAGGGGAAACTATGTCCGCTCCGACGCAATCGCTCAAGCTTCTTGTCGTGTCCTTGCTGATCAGCGTGCTGCTGGCGGCGGCCAAACTGGCGGCGGCGGTCTTGACCGGCTCCAGCGTGATGTATGCCGCCGCCGTGCAGGCCTTGGCCGACAGCCTTGGCCAAGCCTTGCTGATGGCGGGCAGCAAGGCGATCAAGCCGGCCCCCCTGCCCGACTTTCCCGTCGGCTGGGGCCATGCCGGCTACTTCTGGGCACAGATCGCCATCTTGCCGCTGTATTGCCTGAGCGCTTTTCTCGCCATCGATGAAACGGTGCACAAGCTGACCGAGCCGCAGGAAATCGAAGGCTACTGGCTGGCACTGGCGGTGCTGGCGCTCTCCTTGCTGATGCACGGTTTTGCCGGCTGGCAGCGCTGGCAGCGGCTCCGCCGCACCGATGTCAGGGCCGGGGCGAGCGAGCTGATCAGCTTGCGCTTGTTGCTGTTGCAGCACCTGGCCGCCTGCCTCGCATCGGCAATCGGCCTGGCCGCCCTGCTGCTCAGCCTGCTGCTGGAGCAGCCGCTGCTCGATGCGCTGGGCAGCGCTGCCATGGGCATCATGATGCTGCTACTGGCCGCCTTGGCTGGACGGCAGCTGGTAGGCCAGCTATGCGGCCCGGCACCTGATATGGGGCTGCGTCACGCCATGGCCGCCTTCTTGCAGGCCGACCCGGCGGTGCGCCAGATACGGCAGTTGTGGATTACTGAACAAGGCCGGCAGCTGCGCGTCTGTGCCCGGCTTGACTTGACGAGCGAGGATGCCGAGGCGGTACTACAGCAGCGAGCCGAGCTCGAAACGCGCTTTCGTGGTCAGTTTCCGCAGGTGGACTGGCTCGCCCTTTGCCCTGAGTACACGCCGCCGCCCGAAACTCCGCATGCCTGAGCTGCGCTCAGTCTGCCACGTGAGGGGCATTGCCTCGATGCCGCAGCAGGCCGGATTCGCTGATGATGCCGTCCAGCCGTATATCGTGTACTTCGACCGGAAGCTGTTCGACGCGCTGGCAATCAAAGGCAATGCCATAGAGGCGTGGCTTTTTCCAATGCGTTTGCAGGCGGCGAAACGCCAGCGTGGCGTCGTAGTAGCCGCCGCCCTGGCCCAGGCGATTGCCAGCAAGGTCAAACCCCACCAGCGGCAGCAGGACCACATCAAGCTGGCGGGCCGCCAGCGTCTGGCGCGAGCGCTGTTCAGCAATGCCGAAACGATTCCTGCGCCAGGCCGAGGCGGCATGCCAAGCGCTGAAGCGCATCTTGCGGCCATGCGCTGGAATCTGCGGCAGATAGACGCTGACACCGTGCAAGGCAGCTTGCTCCAGCCAGCTGCGCAAGGACAGCTCCGTCCCGAAAGCCATATAGGCGGCGACGCGCTGGCCGCGCCGGATCAGTCGCCGCAACTGCCTGGCAACCGCGACTTCGGCCTGTCGGCGCTGTAGCGGCGTCAGGGCGCGGCGGCGCTGGCGTAACTGGCGGCGTAGCGCGGTTTTGTCGGTCATCAGGGTAATGGCGGGGAGTGGGGATCCCCGCGGGCGCCGTCCCGGCTCACATCTTGAACCTGACGGTTCAAGTGGTCGCCAGCAGTGCGCCATCAGGTACATCCTCCAAAGGGATGCGCACAACAGGCGCGACTAGCCGAACAACCCGGTCCTAAATATTGGTTCAAAGAATATCGAACCGGAACGAGCGCCGCAGGGAAACTGGGAAATCGTGACGGGGAAGGTCAGAACAACTGCTGCTGTTCTTTCAGTGCCTCGTCGATGGTGTCCTGCATCCGGCCGATTCTACGCCTAAAGTCGGCAACGTCAAAACCGCCGGCAATGCGCGTGTTCATGAATTCATGCGCAATATTGAGCGCGGCCATGATGGCGATCTTGTCAATCCCCATCACATTGCCGCTATCACGTATGCCGCGCATCTTCTGATCCAGCATGTCCACTGCCTGCAGCAGGGCGGCTTCTTCGGCCGGCGGGCAGGCAATGCGGAATTCGCGACCCATGATGGTCACGTCAAGCTGCTTGATATCGCTCATGCTGGCTCTTCCTCGGTGCCATCGAGCGGCAATTGCTCGATCAGCGCCTGCACACGCACTTTGGCGCCATCGACCTTGTCGGCAAGGCGCTTGTTGTCGGCCTTGAGTTCGAGATTGCTTTGGCGCAGCGCGATGTTTTCGGCGCGCAACTGCTGGCACTGGGCGGCCAGCAGCGAGATGCGCTCTTCAAGACTTTGCAGTTCTGCTTCCATGATGGCGGGGTGTGCTCGGGAAACTGGATTCTAGTCGATTTTGCCGCCGCTACGCAGCAGGTCAAGTTTGGCGCACAGGGCGGTGGCGGCCGCGATCACGCGCGGGCCGGGCCGGCCCAGGGTATCGGCCGATGCGCTGAGGCGCGCCGTGCCGGCTGGCAGGGCGCGCCAGTGCGATAGCCATTGCTCGGCCACAGCGGGCTCTGCCAGCGCCACGATGGCATCGGGTTTCGCTGCCAGCAAGGCTTCCGGCGAAATCAGCGGCACCGCGGCGCGTTCCTGGCCAAACGGATTCTGCGTGCCACAGGCGCGCAATGCGGCTGCCACAAACTGCTGGTCGTTTACCGTCATGGCCGGGTCATTGCCAACCTGGGGCACCACCCGCAGCGGCCGGCTGCCGGCATAGCGTGCCTGCAGTGCTTGCCATCCTTGCTCGAACTCGCGCGCCTTGCCTTCGCCGGCTTGATCGATGCCGCCCAGCCGCCCCAGCGCGCGCATGGTGGCCGGGATGGCGCGGATATCTCCGGGCTGGCTGGCGAACACGGCAATGCCCAGCTCGCGCAGGCGCTTGGTGGCCGGCCCGGCCTGCGGCCCTTCCCAGGCAACGACCAGATCGGGCTTGAGCGCCACGATGGCTTCGACATTGAAGGCGCCATACTGGCCGACGCTGGGCAGACGGGCGAGCGATGCCGGGTAGTCGCTAGCGCCGTCGCGAGCCACCAGCCGCTCGCCCAAGCCGATATGGGCGAGAATCTCGCTGGCATGCGGGCTCAGGCTGACGATGCGTCGGGCTGGCGCTGCCAGGCTGACCGTGCGGCCGGCATCGTCAGGTGCACTCACCGCAGCCGGCGCCGGTACCGCCAGCAGGGCCGGCAGCATCAGGCGCAGGTACTGCCCGGCGCTCATGCGTCGGTCTCGGCTTGGTCGTCGTCTTCTGCCTCGTCCAGCGGCAGGTCGAGTGCATCGCCGGGGCGCTCCAGGCTGATACGGCCCAGGGTGCCGGCGCGAAAATCGGTCAGGATGCGTTCGGCCGCCTTTTGCGCATCGATACGATTGCCGCCGATCACACAGCCCAAGGCGCGCGCGGCCTGCTCGAACAGCACGTCACCAGGTTCGCTCATATCGGGCAGGCGGTAGCGGGTCTTGATCACATCCGGGTAGTGCAGCGCCAGCCAGCCCATGGCATACCAGGCCACATCTTCGGCATCAAAGGCATTGCGGCCGATGGTGCCGGACAGCGCCAGCTTGTAGCCATCATTGTTCGAGGCGATTTTCGGCCACATCATGCCGGGGGTATCGACCAGGATGGTGCCCTCGGGCAGCTCGATACGCTGCTGCGACTGGGTCACCCCCGGCGTATCGGCCACCTTGGCCAGCTTGCGCTTGGCCAGGGCATTGATCAGGGTGGACTTGCCGACATTGGGCACGCCGAGAATCATCGCCCGTACCGGCTTTTCGCCGCCGGTACGGTTGGGCACCAGCTCGCGGCACAGGGCCAGCACCTTGCCGGTGTCGCGCGCCTTGCCGGCTTCATCGAGGGTGATGACGGCGGTATTGGGCTGACTCTTGAAATGCTGCACCCACAGCGCGGTCACCTTCGGGTCGGCCAGATCGGCCTTGTTCAGCACCTTCAGGCTGGGGCGCTGCCGATGCATGCGCAGATCATGGATCAGCGGGTTGGTGGTAATGCGCGGCAGCCGGGCGTCCAGCACCTCGATGACCATGTCTACCTTGGCCATGGTCTCGGCGATCTGTTTTTTCGCCTTGTTCATGTGGCCAGGGAACCATTGAATTGCCATGAGATGCTCGCAGTCGGGTGGGGCGGCGATTATACAGGTGCAGCGAAGGCATTGATTAATCAATACAATGTCGGCCTTCGCCCAGCGGGTGTTACCAAGCCCATTGTAGGGCCATCTAGAGGCTGTTCCGCATGAAATCCACCTTCCGCCTGGCCATGGTTGCCCTGGTCCTTGTTCTGCTTGCGGCCGTGCTGTTTTACAGCAATGGCAGCCAGAGTAGCGCGCCATCGGTGCAATACACCTCGATCAAGGGTGAGCAGCTGCAGCAAGATGCCTTGCGCGGCAAGGTGGTGCTGGTGAATTTCTGGTATCCGACCTGCCCCGGCTGCGTGACAGAAATGCCGAAACTGGTTGATACCTACAAGAAATACCAGGCACGCGGCTATACCACGGTGGCGGTGGCGATGAATATCGATCCGCCCGCCTATGTTGCCGCCTTTGCCGAGAAATTCGGCCTGCCGTTTTTTGTCGCTTTCGATGCTGATGGCAGCCTGGCCAAGCGCTTTGGCGATGTCACGCTGGCGCCGACCAGCTTTCTGATCGATAAGCGCGGCCGCATTGTGCAGCGTTATCTGGGCGAGCCCGATATGGGCAAATTGCATGCCCTGATAGAGGAGAAGTTGGCGGAGTCCTGAAAAATCAGCCAGATAATGCGTGATTATTGACAGACGGCCGCTAATTGCGGCCGTTTGGTTTTGGGGGCTGCGCGTTTCCTGCCTAAGCTGACAGTCTGAATTCGGGGAGTAAGCTCATGATTTCGTGGAAAAACCATTTCCTGTATCTGGCGGACTATCAGCATTGGGCCAATGACCAATTGTTCGCTGCCCTCGACAAACTCTCCGATGAAGCCCGCAAACGCGACGAGGGCATGTTTTACAAAAGTATCCACGGCACCCTCAATCATCTGCTCGCCGCCAATCTGATCTGGCTGGGCCGCTTCAAGCAGGAGCCGGCCGACTACCGCTTCGACCAGATCCTGTTCGAGGATTGGCGCGAGCTGAAACTGGCTACCAAGCAGACCGTGCGGCAAAGCCAGCATTTCATCGAGGCGCAGCCGGCTGAATTCTTCGATGGCGAGCTGCGTTTCAAGAATGCATCGGGCAAGGAGCAAACCCATTGGGTGCACGACATCCTTACCCATCTGGCACTGCGGCTTGCTCATCACCGCGGCCAGGTAGCCGGGGTGGCGGCCCGCCTTGGCGCACCGGTGGTGGAAATGGACTATCTGGAGTACCGGCGCGATATGCAGGAAACGCTGTCGAATGCCCGCCAGGCATCCGGCCGCTAAAAGCCCGATCCGGCCAGAGCTGGCTCAGTGCCGGCGGTAAGGACAAACAACAACGCCACCCGTATGGGTGGCGTTGTTGTTTGCTGCGCTGTTAGATACGTACCGTAGCTGGCTTGCCTGCTGCGGCCGGTGCGGCTGCAATGCCCTGGTATTGCTTCATGCGGGCATCCCAGTCGCGCTTGGTGGCGGCATAGGTGCTGAGCTTGATATGACCGTAGCCACGGATCTGGCGGGTCAGCTCGACGATTTCGGCAGCGTCTTTCAGCTTGTCGGCGGTCAGGCCGGCCAGCAATAACTCCAGACTCTGCTCGAATTCGCCGATCAGGCGCCGTTCCACCACGCGATCTTCGGCGTAGCCGAATACATCGAGCTTGCTGCCACGCAGGCCCTTCATCTTGGCCAGCATGCCGAAGGCGCCCATTACCCAGCCACCGAGCTTGAACTTCTTCGCCTGGCCGTTCTTGGCCAGCCATTGCAGCCAGGTCGGGCCAAGGCTGAAGTTCAGCGTGTAGCTGCCGTCGAACTGCTCGGCCAGCTGCTTCTGGAATTCGCCATCGGTGTACAGACGCGCCACTTCATACTCGTCCTTGTATGCCAGCACCTTGTAGTAGGCGCGGGCTACCGCCCAGCTCAGCAACTCGGATTCCGGCGCCACGCGGCGCTCGGCGGCGCGCACCTTTTCAATGGCCGCGCTGAAGCGTGCGGCATAGGCGGCGTCCTGGTATTGAGTCAGGTCGGTGACGCGGCGGGCGATGAATTCGTCCAGCGTCTGGTTGGCCAGCTTGATTGCTTCGCGCACTTGCGGGAAGGCGATCTTCTCCACGGACATACGGTCGTGTGCGGCATGGCGGCCCCAGACGAAGGCCTGCTTGTTCATGTCGATGGCGGCGCCATTGAGTTCCAGCGCCTGCATGATGGCCGCTTCCGACACCGGAATCAGGCCACGCTGCCAGGCAAAGCCGAGCATGAACATATTGGTGGCAATCGAATCGCCCATCAGTGCGGTAGCGATCTGGGTGGCATCGACCACGTCGAACAGCTTCTCGCCCACCGCCTGCTGTACGGTATTGAGCATCGAATGCGCCGGGAACTTCATGTCCGGGTTCTTGGTGATGTCGCCAGTGGCGGCCTCATAGCCATTGAGCACCGCATGGGTGTACCCATGGCGCATCTTGGCCAGGCAGTCATTGGTGGCGGTCACCACCATATCGCAGCCGATCACCACATTGGCGTCGCCGGCGGCAATACGCACCGCATGCAGTGCGCTCTGCTTGCTGGCAAAGCGCAGGTGGGTGGTTACCGCCCCGCCCTTTTGTGCCAGACCGGTCTGATCCAGCACCGTCGCACCGATACCCTCGATGCGCGCAGCCACACCGAGCACTGCGCCGATGGTCACCACGCCGGTACCGCCGACGCCGGTAATCAGCACGCCCCATGGGTGATCGATATTCGGCAGGGTCGGGCTGGGCAGCGATGGCAGATTGGCAAAGGCATCCTTGCCCAGCTTGCTGCGCTTGGGTTTGACTTCGCCTTCCAGCGTGACAAAGCTCGGGCAATAACCCTTCAGACAGGAGAAATCCTTGTTGCAGGAGCTCTGGTCGATCTTGCGCTTGCGGCCGTATTCGGTCTCGACCGGAATCACCGACAGGCAGTTCGATTGCTTGCCGCAATCACCACAGCCTTCACACACCCGCTCATTGATGAACACGCGGCGCGGTGGATCGATCATCTTGCCGCGCTTGCGACGGCGGCGCTTTTCGGCGGCGCAGGTCTGGTCGTGGATCAGGATGGTGGTGCCGGGCAATTCGCGCAGCTGCTTCTGGATATCCATCAGCTCGTCGCGGTGATGGATGGTGACGCCAGCAGCCAGGCCTTGCACGCCCTGATACTTTTCCGGCTCATCGGTGGTGATGATGATCTTGTTGACGCCTTCGGCTTCCAGCTGACGGGTCAGCATCGGCACGGTGAGGGTGCCGTCCACGCTCTGGCCGCCGGTCATGGCCACCGCGTCGTTGTACAGGAGCTTGTAGGTGATATTGGTCTTGGCCGCCACCGACTGGCGGATGGCCAGGATGCCGCTGTGGAAGTAAGTACCGTCACCGAGGTTCACAAACATATGCTTGGTGTCGGTGAACGGTGCGATACCGGCCCAGGTCACGCCTTCGCCACCCATCTGGGTGAACATCTTGGTGCCGGGCGTGACCCACATCGCCATATAGTGGCAACCGATACCGGCCAGAGCCAGCGATCCTTCCGGCAGCTTGGTCGAGGTATTGTGCGGGCAGCCCGAGCAGAAATAGGGCTGGCGCAGGATGATGTCGCGCGGCTTTTTCAGCGCGTTTTCCTTTTCATCGAGGAACTTGAGCCGCTCTTCGATGATCGGGCTGGTGTAAAAGCGGGCAATGCGCGCGGCGATCACCCGGGCGATCATCGCCGGGGTCAATTCACCGGCGGCCGGCAGCAGCCATTGGCCTTCCGGCAGGGTCCATTCGCCCTTTTCATCGAACTTGCCGATGACGCGCGGGCGGACTTCTTCCTTCCAGTTGTACAGCTGCTCCTTCAATTGGTACTCGAGCACCTGGCGCTTTTCTTCCACCACCAGGATTTCATCGAGGCCTTCGGCAAAGTTATGCGTGCCGTTCGGCTCCAGCGGCCAGGTCAGGCCGACCTTGAAGATGCGCAGGCCGATGTCGGCGGCCAGTTTTTCATCGATGCCGAGGTCATCCAGCGCCTGCATCACATCGAGATAGCTCTTGCCGGCGGTCATGATGCCCAGGCGTGGCTTGGGTGAATCGACCACGATCTTGTTCAGGCCGTTGGCGCGCACATAGGCCAGCACCGCATACAGCTTATGGTGCAGCAGGCGCTCTTCCTGCACCAGGGGAGGATCGGGCCAGCGGATATTCAGGCCGCCTTCGGGCATATTGAAGTCGGTCGGCAGGGTGACCTTGATGCGGTCCGGGTCGACATCGACAATCGCCGACGATTCCACCGTATCGGAAATCGCTTTCAGGGTGACCCAGCAGCCGGAGTAGCGGCTCATTGCCCAGCCATGGACGCCATAGTCGAGGAATTCCTGCACGCCGGCCGGGTTCAGCACCGGCACCATAAAGGCGTCGAATGCATGGTCAGTCTGGTGCGGCAGGGTGGACGACTTGGCCGCATGGTCGTCACCGGCGATCAGCAGCACGCCGCCATGCTGGCTGGAGCCGGCTGCATTGCCGTGGCGGATCACATCACCGGAGCGATCAACACCCGGGCCCTTGCCATACCACATGGCAAACACGCCGTCGTACTTGGCACCCGGGAACAGGCCAACCTGCTGCGAGCCCCACACTGCTGTGGCACCAAGGTCTTCGTTGACGCCCGGCAGGAACTCGATCTTGTGCGGCTGCAGGAATTTTTTGGCACGCGCCAGTTCCTGGTCTACGCCACCGAGAGGGGAGCCACGGTAGCCCGAGATAAAGCCCGCGGTATTGAGGCCGGCGGCAGCATCGCGCTGACGTTGCAAGATGGGCAGGCGGACCAGGGCCTGGGTGCCGGTCATGAATACCTGGCCGGATTCCAGCGAGTACTTATCGTCCAGGGAAACGGGTTTTCCCATGATGTCTCCTTCAGATGTCGGGCGTCCGCAGCGAGGGGTTGGCAGCGGGTAGTGGGCAACTTCGTTTTAGCTTGTGGCCGGACGAAGCGCGGGGCCGCTTGGCCCCTGATGCGCGCGCATTCTAGGCGCTTTTTGAAGCATTTGCTCGGCTTATTTGACGTTAACGTCAATCAAGCCACATTGCGAACAAAGCAAGTGCTCGATTGACTACTTACTGGTTAGTAAGTATCTTCGCGATCAAGTACTTACAAAGTCGGGGTGATGCGCCTGCATCGCCTACAGTAAACGCATTGTCGCCCTTGCCGGGGCATGCCTGATAAACCGGAGACAACCATGGCTCATACCCGCTACCCGCATCTGCTCGCACCGCTCGATCTGGGTTTCACCACCCTGAAAAACCGTGTACTGATGGGCTCGATGCACACCGGCCTTGAAGAATCGCCCAATGGCTTTGCGCGCATGGCGGCGTTTTATGCCGAACGTGCGGCCGGCGGCGTAGGCCTGATCGTGACCGGCGGCGTGGCACCCAATGAAGCGGGCCGGGTGTATGAAGGCGGCGCCATGCTGCATAACGCCGATGAAGTGGCGCACCACAAGATCGTCACCGACGCGGTGCATGCCGCTGGCGGCAAGATCTGTTTGCAGATCCTGCATACCGGTCGCTACAGCTTTCAGCCCAAGCCGGTGGCGCCGTCGCCGATCACCTCGCCGATTGCGTTTTACGAACCGCTGGAGCTGACGGAAGAGCAGATCCTGGCCACCATCGACGACTTCGCCCGCTGCGCGCAGCTGGCCAAGGAAGCCGGCTATGACGGCGCCGAGGTGATGGGCTCGGAAGGCTATCTGATCAACCAGTTCCTGGCCGCCAAGACCAATAAGCGCACCGACCGCTGGGGCGGCAGTTACGAAAACCGCATGCGCTTTGCCGTTGAAACGGTGAAAGCCGTGCGCGAGCGGGTCGGGCGCGACTTCATCATCATCTATCGCCTGTCGATGCTGGATCTGGTCGATAACGGCTCGGTACTGGATGAAACCATTCAACTGGCCAAAGCGGTGGAAGCGGCCGGCGCCACCATTATCAATACCGGCATTGGCTGGCACGAAGCACGCATCCCCACCATTGCCACCATGGTGCCGCGGGCTGGCTTTACCTGGGTGACGCAGAAGCTCAAGGGCAAGGTCGGTATTCCGCTGATCACCACCAACCGCATCAATATGCCCGACGTGGCCGAAGAAGTGCTGGCCCGTGGTGATGCCGATATGGTGTCGATGGCCCGCCCCTTCCTCGCCGACAGCGACTGGGTGAAGAAGGCCGAGGAAGATCGCGCGCTCGATATCAACACCTGCATCGGCTGCAACCAGGCCTGCCTTGACCATATCTTCCAGGCCAAGATGACTTCATGCCTGGTCAACCCGCGCGCCTGCCATGAAACCGAGCTGAACTACACCCCGGCCGCCGCCAAAAAGAAACTGGCCGTGGTCGGCGCCGGTCCGGCCGGCCTCGCCTTTGCGTCGGTTGCTGCCGAACGCGGCCATGAGGTGACCTTGTTCGAAGCGGCCGGCGAGATCGGCGGCCAGTTCAATGTGGCCAAGAAGGTGCCGGGCAAGGAGGAATTCCACGAAACCCTGCGCTACTTCAAGCGCAAGCTCGACCAGACCGGGGTGAGGGTGCGTCTGAACCACCGCGCTACTGCTGGCGAGCTGAGCGAGTTCGATGAGGTGGTACTGGCCACCGGCATTGCCCCGCGCAAGCTCGACCTGCCCGGTATCGACCACCCCAAGGTGCTCAGCTATCTGGATGTGCTGCGTCATGGCAAGCCCGTGGGCAAGCAGGTCGCCATCATCGGCGCAGGCGGTATCGGCTTTGATACCGCTGAGTACCTGACCACCGAAGGCACGCCAACCAGCCTGGATATCGATGGCTTCCTCAAGGAATGGGGCATCGACAAGACCCTGGGTGAAAAGGGCGGCCTGAAGGCCGAAGGGCCGAAGCCACACGCCTCGCCGCGCAAGGTATGGCTGCTGCAGCGCAAGACCAGCAAGGTGGGTGATGGCTTGGGCAAGACCACCGGCTGGATTCATCGTCAGAGCCTGAAGATGAAGGAGGTCGAGATGATTTCCGGCGTGAGCTACGACAAGATCGACGATGCCGGCCTGCATATCACGGTGAAGGGCCAATCGTCGGTGCTGCCGGTGGATAACGTCATCATCTGCGCCGGCCAGGAACCGCTGCGCGAGCTGGAAGACGCGCTGAAGGCGGCCGGCAAGACCGTGCACCTGATCGGTGGCGCCGATGTGGCAGCCGAGCTGGATGCCAAGCGGGCGATCAATCAGGGCTCGCGACTGGCTGCGGCTATCTGAGCGCAATACGGGCCGGCTGAGCCGGCCGGCCCAAGGGTGATGCTTGCCGCCGCCGATTGATACGATGCAAGCGGCGATGGCTTCTGGTACAAACTGGCGCGATGCAGCTCAATATCCATGGCCAGATCAGTGACATCGCCGTAAAGGAGTGGGACGCGCTGGCCGGTGGCCAGCCCTTCCTGCGCCATGCCTTCCTGCAGACCCTGGAGCAAACCGGCTGTGTCGGCGAGGGCACCGGCTGGCAGCCGTTGCACGCCACCTTGCGCGACGATGCCGGCGCGCTGCAAGCGGCCATGCCGCTCTACATAAAGCAGCACTCCTGGGGCGAATATGTATTCGACTGGGCCTGGGCCGATGCCAGCCAGCGCGCCGGCCTGCCCTATTACCCCAAGCTGCTTGGCGCCATTCCATTTACCCCGGTGCCGGGTATCCGCTTGCTGGGTAATGATCCGGCCTGCAAAAGCCTGCTATTGGGCGGCATCATGGATCTTGCCGGGCAATATGATCTGTCGGGCGTTCATATCCTGTTTCCGCCTGCCGACGATGCGGGTCTGTTCGAGGCGGCCGGCTTGATGCCGCGCCATGGCGTGCAGTTTCACTGGCATAACCGGCAGTACCGCGATTACACGGAATTTCTCGGCAGCCTCAGCCACGACAAACGCAAGAAGTTGAAGCAGGAGCGGCGCAAGGCGGCGGAATCCGGATTGCGCATGGTGCGCAAGGTCGGCAGCGATATCAGCGAGGCAGATTGGCAGTTTTTCTATCAGTGCTACTGCCAGACTTACCTGCAGCACCGCAGCTCGCCCTACCTGACCTTGCCGTTTTTCTTGCGCCTGGCGGAAACTCTGGGCCAGCACTGCCTGCTGGTCATGGCACTTGACGGCAATCAACCGGTGGCTGCCGCACTGAACCTGTTTGATGGCGAACGGCTGTATGGCCGCTATTGGGGGGCGAAGCACTTCGTGCCGTCATTGCACTTCGAGCTGTGTTACCACCAGGGTATCGAATTCGCTATCGAGCGGGGCTTGCAGGTGTTTGAAGGCGGCGCGCAGGGCGAGCACAAACTGGCGCGCGGCTTTGAGGCGGT
>NZ_JAYRLZ010000072.1:0-17076 GCF_041904975.1 Chitinimonas sp.
ACCGTGGCCAGCTGAAGGTGGGCAACCATGCCGACATCGTGGTGTTCGACCGTAATCTCAAACTGAAGTCGGTCTTCGTCGAAGGCGAAGCCATTGCCCTGGAGTCCTGATTCGTGACCAGCATGATGAGCCGTGAAATGCGCGAAGCCCCCGCCGCCGTTGCCCGCCAGGCCGAGCGGCAGGACGCCCGATTTGCCGAGCTGGGCGCGCGCCTGCGCCATACCGACCCGCATGCCATGATCACCGTGGCGCGCGGCAGCTCCGACCATGCCTCGGCCTATCTGGGCTACCTGACCATGCTGCGCCTTGGTCGGCTATCGGTATCGCTGCCCATGTCATTGATCACCATGTATGACGCGCCACTCGATGTGATCGGCACCGTCGCCGTCGCCATCTCGCAATCGGGCCGCAGCCCGGATGTGGTGGAACCGATCAGCCGCTTTCGCAAGGGGCGCGCCCAGACCGTCGCCCTGGTCAACGACCCGGAATCGCCACTGGCGCAGGCAGCCGAATGGACCCTGCCGCTGGAAGCCGGGCCGGAGCTCGCGGTTGCTGCCACCAAAAGCTATATCACCAGCCTGTCGGCCGGCGCCCGCCTGGTGGCGCACTGGGCTGAAGACCGGAGCCTGCTCGCCGGCCTTGCCGCCCTGCCCGATGCACTGGCTGCCGCGCAGGAGGCGGATTGGAGCGCCGGCGTCGAAGCGCTGAAAGACGCCGAGCGCATCATGATCGTCGGCCGTGGCCTGACCCTGCCGATCGCCCTGGAAGCCTCGCTCAAATGCAAGGAAACCGCCGCCATCCAGGCCGAGGCCTTCTCCGGCGCCGAAATCAAGCATGGCCCGATGGCGCTGATCGACGAAGGCTACCCCTTGCTGATCTTCGCCCCGCGCGGCCCGGCACAAGCCGGCCAGATCAAGCTGGCAAACGAGATGCGTGCCCGTGGCGCCAAGGTATTACTGGCCGCCCCCACCGATATCGCCGAGCGCGAGCTGACCCTGCCGCTAGGCCCCTGCCCGGAGCTGGACCCACTGGCCGCTATTGCCGCCTTCTACCCGATGGTGGAGGCACTGGCCCGTGCACGTGGTTTCAACCCCGACCAGCCACGCCATCTGAACAAGGTCACGCTGACCCATTAAGCGTCAGCCACCCGAAGAGCCCCAGCCATGCGCCGCCAAACACTCGCCCTTGCCGCCCTGCTGATCACCAGCCTGGTTCTGCCAGCGCAGGCCAAGGCCGATCGGCAGCGGCTGGAATTCTGGACGCAGAGCCTCGCGCCCAAGTTCAACGGTTATTTCCAGGGCCTGGTGGCGCAGTACAACGCCAGCCAGCCGAATGTGGAAGTGGTATGGATCGACTACCCCTGGAATGTGATCCGCCCGAAATTCACCGCCGCCATTGCCGCCGGGCGCCCACCAGCACTGGCAAATATGGATGTGCCCTGGGCCTATGAATACCATCTCAACGGACTGATCCAGCCGGTTGACCAGCTGATCGACCGCCAGCTCTACCTGCCCGGCGCGCTGGCTGACGTGAGCTATGACGGCCACACCTGGGCGGTGCCGTTCTACAACGGCGCCAATGTCATTGCCTATAACACCGCGCTATTCAAGGCGGCCGGCCTTGATCCAGCCAAGGCGCCCGGCACGCTGGACGAGCAGATCAGTATTGCCAAGCAGATCAAGGCCAAAACCGGCGTCGCCGGCTTTGCCCCCACCCTGGGCCCCACCAAGCTGGAAGGCCTGCTGGCGCAAGAAGGACTGGATGTCATCAAGAATGGCCGGGCGGTATTCAATTCCCCCGCCCATGTGGCACTGGTGCAAAAGCTGGCCGACGCCTACCGCAGCGGCGCCTTGCTCAAGGACGGCCTGTTTGCCCAGGACAATTTCCAGCTGTCGATGGCCGCCTATAGCAGCGGCCGCATGGCCATGCTGGTCACCGTGCCGGCCGCGCTGGGCCGGGTGCGCGATGATGCCCCCACCGTTTACCAAAACACCGCCGTCGCGCCGGTGCCGCTGTCGCCATCCGGCATGGCGGCGGGCGGCTGGCAGTTCACCTATGTGGTACCGAAAAACGTCGATGCCAAGCTATTGCCGGAGATCGGCAAGCTGGCCAGCTTCCTGACCAATAGCGCCAACCAGCTGGCCTTTGCTCGCCAGGCCGGCACCCTGCCCACCGCCCGCGCAGCCGCCGCCGACCCTTACTTCCATCAGGCGCCGGCCAAGGCTGGCGCGGCCGAGCTGGCGCTGATTGCTGCGGTCAAGAATCTGCACCAGGTGCGCACCATTTATCTATCTGGCGTACCTGATGCCGAGCTGTTGTCGACCAAATTATCGTCAGCGGTCGAGCAGGCGGTAACCGGCCGCAAGGATGCCAAACAGGCGCTCGATGAAGCGGTGGCGTTCTGGAACAAAAAGCTTAGCCGCTGATAGCACCTGTACCACCCGAAGTCGCACTACTGCTGCCTGCCGATACAACTCCGAAGGAAGCCGCATCGTGGCCCAACAAGCGCCCACCACCCGCACTGCCTATCTGTTCCTGGCGCCGGCCCTGATCCTGCTGGCGGTGTTCTCTTTCTGGCCGGTCGGCTTTGGCTCGTTTATCGCATTTACCAAGTTCAATCTGATTGACCCGCCGCAATGGGTCGGGCTGGCCAATTTTCACGAGCTGTTCAACGAAGAGCTGTTTTTCCTGTCGCTGAAAAACTCGGCGCTGTATCTGCTGGTAGTGCCCATCATCCAGATCCTGGCGATCGTGCTGGCGGTGCTGGTCAACAACCAGCTGCCCGGCATCAAGCTGTTCCGTGCCGCCTACTATGTGCCGGTGGTGACTGCCGTCTCGGTGGTCGGGGTGATCTGGAACTTTATGTACAGCGCCGATGGCGGCGCACTGACGGTTGCCCTCAATGGCGTGCTGAAAGCCCTGCGCCTGATCGACGAGCCGATCGGCATTCTCACCGACGATCGCATCGCCCTGTTTGCCGTGATGTTCATCACCATCTGGCGCGGTCTGGGCTGGTATATGGTGCTCTACCTTGCCGGTTTGCAAGCCATTCCCGGCGATATCTACGAAGCCGCCGTGCTCGACGGCGCCAATGCCTGGCAGCGCTTCTGGCGCATCACCGTGCCGCAGCTGGCGCCCACCATCTTGCTGTGCTCCCTGATGTCGATGCTCGCCGCGGTGAAGGCCTTCGAGGAAGTGCAGATCATGACCGATGGTGGCCCGGCGCAGTCCACCTATACCGTGCTGTTCTACGCCTACAAATTCGGCATTCAGGAGCTCAAGTTCGGCCGGGCGCTGGCGGCCAGCCTGGTGATGTCGGCCTTCTGTATCGCCCTGGCCTGGCTCAATTTCCGCTTTCTGCAAGGCAAGGATGCTCGTCGCTGAGACGCACCGAAATCATGGCCCAGCACACAGGTAAACCGATGACCGATACCACCGCCCCGCTGATTTCCGCATCGCCCGCAAACCGGGCAGCTGCCCCGAGTATCAGCACCAGCCTGCGGCTACGCCGCGCAGCCAAACCTATACCGCACTATCTGCTGCTGTGCCTTTTGGCGCTGCTCACCATCTACCCGTTCTGGTGGACGCTGATCACCGCGCTATCCACCAGCGGCGATATCTACAGTTTTCCGCCGCCGCTGCTGCCGCACGATGTCAGCCTCATCAACTTTATCGAAGTATTTCGCACCATCAATCTGCTGGCGTTCTACAAGACCTCGATCCTGATCGCGCTGGCCACCGTGGCCGGCACCCTGGTGATCTGCAGCCTGGCCGCCTGGCCCCTGTCGCGCATGGAATTTGCCGGCAAGCGCCTGGTATTCGGCGCGGTGATCGCCACCATGATCCTGCCGGCCGAGATCAACTTTCTGGTGAACTTCATCACCATCGCCAAGTTCAATCTGATCGACACCATTGCCGGCGTGGTCCTGCCCAATCTGGCCGGTGCAGTGGGCATCTTCATGATGAAGCAGGCTTTCGATGCGATACCGGGCGACCTGATCGACGCCGCCCGTATCGACGGCGCCAACGAGTGGCAGATCTTCTGGAAGATCGCCCTGCCGCTGACCCGGCCGGCGCTCGGCGCACTGACCATTCTCACCATGGTGGCGGCTTGGAACCAGTACATCTGGCCGTCGGTAGTGATGACCAATCCCGATAACTTCCCGCTCAGCGTCGGCGTGCAATACCTGTCCAGCGCCTTCAGCTCGAAAACCCGGGTGGTGGCCGCCGGCGCGGTGCTGACCGTACTGCCGATGCTGCTGGTCTTCCTGTTTACCCAACGCTTCTTCCTGCGCGGCTTTGATGGCGCGGTGAAATAGGCGCCCCGATTTGCCCATAGCGAGATTCCAATCATGAACCCAGCCATTGCCCGCCTTGCCGGCCGCGCCCTGATGGTCGACCTGGCAGGCGAGCGCCTCAGCGCCGCCGAAGCCGACTTTCTGCGCCAGCACCATATCCGCGCCATCTGCCTGTTTCGCCGCAATGTCAGCAGCGCCGCTTCCACCCGCCAGCTGATTGCCGACCTGAAAGCCACCCTTGGCGACGAGGTATTGATCGGCATCGATCAGGAAGGCGGTGCAGTGATGCGCACCCTGTTTATGCCGGCCGCACCGAGCGCCATGGCGCTGGGCGCCATTGGCGACGAAACCCTGGCCTATCAGGTCGGCGCCGCCATCGCCCGTGGTCTGGCTTCGCTCGGGGTGAACTGGAATTACGCCCCGGTGCTGGACTTGAACAACAATCCGCGCAACCCGGTGATAGCCGAGCGCAGCTTCGGCGCCGACCCGGACAAGGCGTCGCGCCTCGCTGGCGCCTGGATGGCCGGCCATCTCGGCGAAGGGGTAGCCACCTGCGTCAAGCACTTCCCTGGCCATGGCGACACCCATACCGACTCGCATCTGGCCTTGCCGGTGGTCGATAAAACTCGCGCCGCCATCGCGCAATACGAGTTGTCGCCGTTTCACGCACTGATCCAGCAGACACCGGGCCTGATGAGCGCCCATATCGTGTTCCCGGCCTTTGACAGCGAGCGTCCGGCCACTCTGTCGCCCGCCATCCTGCAAACCCTGCTGCGCGATGAATGGGGCTATGCCGGCGTGACCATTACCGACGGCATGAATATGAAGGCGATCCGCGAGCGCTGGGGCCAGGCACAGGGCTCGGTGATGGCGCTGCAGGCCGGCGCCGACCTGTCGCTGGTGTTGCAATACCAGGATGAAATGGCCGCGTCCTACCAAGCCTTGATCGAAGCGGTGGAAGCAGGTGAGCTCACGCAGGCGCGGCTGCAACAGGCCGATAGCCGGGTCAGCGCCATGATTGCCCGCTTCCCCTCGGTGCAGCGCGACTACAGCGATGCGCAGCAGGCCGCCGATGCCGCCCTGTTTGCCAGCGCCTGGCGCCGCGCCCTCACCCTGCACGGCGAGGCACGCCGTCCCGCTCTGGGCGGGAAGTTGCGCCTGATCATCCAGGCCGATGCGCCATCGGACGGCGTATCGGAACCCGGCCTGCCCGCCAGCGTACTGATCGCCCGCCTGGCGCCCTTGTATGCGCTGGATGTGGTGGCTTACGACCAGCGCAGCGCAGTGAATTGGTCGCAATGGTCCGGCGACGGGGTATTCACCATCGTCGCCTCGAATACCCGCGCCCGCTACGGCGAAGCCGAGCGCGCCCAGTGGCGGCCGGATCTGCATCTGGCGCTGTGGAACCCCTATGCCGCCGCCGACCTGCCCTGCCCGGCCCTGATCAGCTATGGCTTTGCACCGCCAGCGCTGGATGCGGTGATCGCCTGGCTGAAGGGCGAAATCGAAGCGACCGGCAGCTTGCCCGCCCCGCTTGATTGATCCATCCGACGGTATTCTCAAGGAAGCATCATGGCCGCACTGAAGCTGCAACAACTGCGCAAGACCTATGACGACGGCAACGAGATCATCAAGGGTATTGATCTGGACATCCGCGATGGCGAGTTCATGGTGTTTGTCGGGCCATCGGGCTGCGGCAAATCCACCACCTTGCGCATGATTGCCGGCCTTGAGGAAATCAGCGGCGGCAGCCTGCATATTGGCGACAGGCAGGTGAACGAGGTGCCGCCGGCGCAGCGCGGCGTGGCCATGGTGTTCCAGAGCTATGCGCTGTATCCGCATATGACGGTGCGCGAAAACATGGGCTTTGCCCTCAAGCTGGCCAAGCACAGCAAGGCCGCCATCGATGAGGCAGTGGAGCGCGCCGCCAACATCCTGCAGATCAGCCATCTGCTCGATCGCAAGCCCAAGGCGCTGTCGGGTGGCCAGCGGCAGCGGGTTGCCATTGGGCGCGCCATTGTGCGCACCCCTCAGGTATTCCTGTTTGACGAACCCTTGTCGAACCTCGATGCCGCCCTGCGGGTGCAGATGCGGATTGAATTGGCGCGCCTGCATGAAGAGCTGGCCACCACCATGATCTACGTCACCCACGATCAGGTCGAAGCGATGACCCTGGGGGACCGCATTGCCGTATACAACGCCGGTCGCATCGAGCAGGTCGGCACGCCGCTGGAGCTGTATGAGCGGCCAGCCAATCTGTTTGTAGCGGGCTTTCTCGGCTCGCCCAAGATGAACTTCCTGCCGGCCAGCATCGCCTGCCATGGCGAGGCCGGCACGGTAGCCCTGCTGGCAGGTGGCAGCAAACTGGTATTGAACTGCAAGCTCGATCATCCGGCAGGCGCCGCAATCACCCTCGGCATCCGGCCCGAGAACCTGTCCTGGCAGGCCGGCCCGGCAGACGCCGGCATTCCGGTGCGCATCGAGCTGGTCGAGCATCTCGGCGGCGAGCAGATTGTCTATGCCAGCCACGCTGGCTGTAGCGAGCAGCTGGCTTTCAGCATTGCCGGCAATACCAGTGCGCCGAAACGTGGCGATCTTGGCAGCCTGCATCCGGCCAGTCAGACGGTGTTAGCGTTTGATGCACAGGGCGTTGCAATTCGCCATACACACAAGGCAGCCTGCCTGGTCTGATGCACAGTTTTTGATTCACTGGTATTAGCCGACCACCTTCCACCCTCCTTCCATACCGCGAAAAGTGGCTTTACTACTGGCCACTTAGCGAAGCGCTTCGCCTGAAACTGCAAAGTGGTATTACTCAAGTACCATTTTCACAACACCACTTAAACCTGTTGAATACCATTGGTATTTAACTTATCCTACAGTGGTATTACGGATTTTCGATAGGCCTGCCGCCCCCAAAAGCATGGAAAGCCAATGCGGCAAGCCAGGGTTTTAGCCACGTTCATAAACCGGCCAGTGAGCAGCATGCGCGGCCAACAAAGTAGGGGACATTACGTGAAGATCAAGCCAACACCCATTGCTTCTGCCGTCGCACTTGCCTTGCTGGGCATAAGCGCCCAGGCAGCCGACAACCAGGCCGAACAGATTACCGTGACCGGCATTCGGGCATCCAAGCAGAACGCCATTGCCGCCAAGCGCAATGCCGATTCGCATGTGGAAGTGATCAGCGCCGAAGATATCGGCAAGATGCCGGACAAGAATGTGGCCGATTCGCTGGCCCGCGTGGCCGGCGTCACCATCAGCTCGGCCGGCGCTACCGAAGGCGGCTTTGATGAAAACGACCGGGTCAGCATGCGCGGCACCGGCCCCAGCCTGACCCAGACCCTGATCAATGGCCACAATGTGTCGTCCGGCGACTGGTTCGTGCTGAATCAGGGTGGCTCGCAAGTGGGACGTAGTGTCAGTTACTCACTGCTGCCGTCCGAGCTGGTACAGCAGGTAGTGGTACACAAGGGCTCTGAAGCAAGATTTGTCGAAGGCGGCACCGCCGGCAATGTCGATATCCTTACCCGTCGCCCGCTGGAATTCAAAAAGCAGCTGACCGGTGAAGCCTCGATCGGCGCGGTGTATGCCGACCTGCCGAAAAAAACCGATCCGCAGTTCAATGCCCTGTTCAACTGGAAGAACGACAGCAATACCTTTGGCGTGCTGGTGCAAGGCTTCTCGGAAAAACGCCATCTGCGCCGCGAAGGCCAGGAAACACTAGGCTACAACAAGGTGACCGCCGATTCGGCACTGGGCAAGGCGATCCCGGCCCTGGTCGGTTCGGTCTACCCCTACAACATCGGCACCACCCTGTTCGAGCAGACCCGTACCCGCAAGGGCGGCGTGTTCGATGTGCAATACAAGCCCAATGCCGACCTGACCCTGGGCTTGAACGGCTACTTCTCCAATCTCGACGCACCCAATTACAACCGCAACTACCTGTACCGGCCGGACTGGGTAGTGAATGGCGTGGGCGGCAAGCCGGTCACGCCAACTTCCTACACCCTGAGCAACGGGGTGATCACCTCGATGACCTTCCCGGCTGCACCCAAGACCTTCCAGGGTGAATACGACATGATCTACCGCCCGGACGAATCGGCCAGCTCGAACTATGTCGCCGGCGACTTCAAGTGGCGCATCAATGACCGGTTCCGCCTGTCCGGCCAGCTGGGTCAATCAGTCGGCCACAGCAAGACCCCGACCCAGGATATGTTCCAGGAAGACTTCGGCATCGGCACCGGCTCGTCCTACTCGATGAATGGCCTCAATTCAGCCATCAACTGGACCATGAACGGAGCCAACAGCAAGGCTCCCGGTGCATCGCACAGCGGCGGCCTCGACTGGATGTGGGGCGATATGGGTATCGATGTGAAGGATACCGATCGCTGGGCGCAGATCGACGGCGCCTTCAAGGCCGACTATGGCCTGTTGACCGAGGTGCTCGGCGGCATCCGCTTTGCCGAACACGAAAAAGGCAACCAGGGCACGGTGATCGGGCAGCGCCCTGGCTGCGCCGGCGCGCCGAACAACTCGCCCTTCGTCAACTTCACCTGTACTGCCAGCGTGTGGGATAGCGCGCAATGGCCGCAACAATTCGGCACCTATACGATCAGCAGCTTCGGCGGCAACTTCCCCAATACCGTTTACTACTACACACCGGAGGCGCTGCACGCCTTCAACAGCAAGTTTGCCTATCGTGGCGTCAACAATGGCAAGGGCAATGACCGCGAAGACTGGGGCCTTGAGGCCTATCTGAAGGAAAAGCGCTCGGCCGCCTATGTCGAGGGCAAATTCGAAGGTGACAACTGGAGCGGCAATGTCGGCTTGCGCCTGGTGCATACCCGTGAGCATGTACGGCAAAACTACAGCGTATCGGCCGACAACCCTGCCGCCGTCAATGCGGTCACCGCGTTTGGCGCCTTTGCCCAGCGTTCGGTCGATAACAGCTACACCGACGTGCTGCCCAGCCTGAACCTCAAGGTCGATCTGACCAAGCATCTGGTGGCGCGTTTTGGCGTATCCAAGACCATGACCCTGCCCGACTATGGCTCGCTGGCCTCCTCCATCGCCACCGGCGAAGTGCCGACCCTCGATGCCGCCGGCAATACCGTGCAGCGCGGCAGCGGCAGTGGCGGCAATCCGCTGCTCAAGCCGGTACGGGCCAATAACTTCGATATGTCGCTCGAGTACTACTTCGCGCCACGTTCGCTGGTGTCGGCCTCGGTATTCGTGATGGACCTGCAGTCCTATGTCGGCTTCGGCACCATGACCGTACCGCTGCTGACCAGCAACAAGCAGTTCCCGAACGGCGTAATGGCGCTGTATGACCTGACCGTACCGGTCAATATCTCCGGCTCGGTGCATGGCGTAGAGCTGGCCTGGGAGCAACCGATCTGGGGCAACTTCGGTGCCGGCGCCAATTACACCTTCGCCGATGGTCGTGAAGACGATGGCCGTCCGCTCAATGGCAACTCCAAGCATGTGTACAACCTCAATGCCTATTACGAGGACGACACCTTCAACGCCCGCATCCAGTACAACTACCGCTCCGAATACTTCAGCGGCATCGATCGTAGCCAGGCCTACTACCAGGATGGCGTCGGCACCTTGTCGGCTTCACTGGGCTACAAGTTCAGCGACCGGCTGTCATTCACGCTGGACGGCCAGAACCTGAACAACCCGACGCTGAAGTACTACAGCGAAAACAAGAACCGCCCACGCGCCTTCTATCGCAATGGTCGCCAGTACTATCTGAACGCGCATATCAAGTTCTGATGGTGTAATTGGCGTCGTGGATGGGGAAGACGGCAGGCGCCGGCCCCGGGGAACCCGGGGCTGAACTGGCAGTGAGGTAGATGGAGGCGCTTTGCTGTTTGATCCCTCCCCCTCCGCCCCCGCCGCTGCGGGGGGACCGCACCCGGATGGGTGCGTGGGTGGTCGTATCGGCTGGTCCGGATGGGTAAGACGGCAGGCGCCAGCCCCGGGGAACCCGGGGCTGAACTGGCAGTGAGGTAGATGGAGGCGCTTTGCTGTTTGATTCCTCCCCCTCCGCCCCCGCCGCTGAGGGGGGGACCGCACCCTGGCGGGTGCGAGGGCGACAGTGCCGAGCATTGCGGATAGGTAAATCGGCAGGCGCCGGCCCCGGGGAACCCGGGGCTGAAGCGGCAGCGATATTGTCGGAATGAATTCCGACCTGGCTCGCCTTGCTCTGCGCCCCTCTGTCCTCTGTGGTTCAAGATGTTGAGTTCGTTATCCAGCAGGACGTAGGTCGGGTTTCAACCCGACTGTGCCATCGGGCACGCGGCAGGCTTGAGCAGTCGGAATGAGCTGCGACTTGCGTCAGAACGAGCAAGCCACGATACCGTGACTTGCAGCAATCGAATCACTCCTCGCTGGCGCGGTTAGACAATGGCGAAAGCCGGCGCTACCGCGCTTTTTTTATTGATACCGGTGGAGCCCTTTACGCCGCTTGCTGACTCAGCAAAGCTGCAGCACCGTCTTCCCAAGGAGCGCCCCATGCGCGCCATTACCGTCTGGCAACACGTCGATACCACGCTGTTTCGCGAGCAGATCCTGCCCTTGCAACAGCCGGCCATTTTGCAGGGCCTGGTGGAGCAATGGCCACTGGTCCGGCTGGCGCGCGAATCGGCCGCCCAGGCGTGCAGCTATCTATTGCAACACGCCAATGCGCAGCCAGTCGATGCGGTACTGCTGGCGCCCGACCAGCATGGGCGACTGGGGCTGGATGCCGGACTCAGCGCCTTCAATTTCGTCCGCAACCGGCTGCCGCTGCGCAAGATCATCGAACAGCTGGCGCGCTATTCGCATTTTTCCGAGCCGCCAGCACTGGCCGCCCAAAGTGCGCCGATTGCCGACTGCCTGCCGGGCTTGCTGCCCGCCCTGCCGATGCCCCTGCTTGATCCGGCCGTCAGCCCGCGTATCTGGCTGGGCAATGCCATCGTTACGCCGGCCCATTTTGACGAATCGCACAATATCGCCTGCTGCGGCGCCGGCCGGCGTCGTTTCACCCTGTTCCCTCCGGACCAGCTGGCCAATCTCTACCTTGGGCCGCTGGATCTGGCGCCTACCAATACACCGATCAGCCTAGTCGACTTTGCCCAACCTGATTTCGACCGCTTCCCGCGCTTTAGACAGGCGCTCGACGCCGCCCTGGTGGCCGAGCTGGCACCGGGCGACGCTATCTATATCCCGCCGCTGTGGTGGCACCATGTCAGCTCGCTCGAGCCATTGAATATCCTGATCAACTACTGGTGGCGGCAAGACAGCCGGGGCCAGCAACCAGACTCGGCGCTTGGTGCGCTCTGGCACGCGGTGCTGTGCCTGCGCCAGTTGCCACCGGCCGAGCGCCGTGCCTGGGCGGGCCTGTTCGAGCACTACATTTTCGGCCCGGCCGAGGCGGCAACGGCGCATTTGCCGGCCGAGCGCCACGGCATGCTCGGCCAGCTCGATGCCACCGAGCACCAACACCTGCGCCAACGCATCGCCGCCTTGCTCGATGGCTAGACCCTGCTTGCCCAGGGCGATCTGGAGCGATTTCGCTCCAAAACAGACATTCACCGGCAGGGAATCCGCGCGCGATACCAGTATTTGCCGCCCCATCCATCGATGTCGCGGAGGGCATTGTGATTTCGCGGCTTGCCTAATCCGTCGATACTCGTACCAGCCTTGGCCGGCTTCATATCCATATGTCGCCGATTCGTCGCAAAAGCCCTGCGCAATGGCTGCGCGCTTTGCGACGATGACATAGGCGCAACGGCTTAGGCATGCCTGCCGGCATTTGCCCTGATGGCGATTTGCCGCGGCAAGGGCCGCGCTATGATGTGTGCCCGCTCGATCTGTCAAGCCGATGATCTCGCCTGCCGGCGATCATGCAGCACCACTGGATACCAACCGCAGTTCCGTTTGAGGATGCGCACTACACCATGCCACGCCGCCCGTTTACCCTCCGTACACTCACCATCGCGCTGCTTTGCCTTGGCGCTAGCTACCCGGCCTTGGCTGAGCCGACCAAGCTGATCAGCCAGCCAGCCATTTCGAAAGACCACCTTGCCTTTGTCTACGCCGGCGATATCTGGCTCAGCAATCGCCAGGGCCAGCATCCGGTCCGGCTGACCAGCCACCCGGCCAGCGAGGTGGCGCCGCATTTCTCGCCCGATGGCAAATGGATCGCCTTCTCGGCCGGTTACGACAATAACGTCGATGTCTATGTGATTGCGGTCGAAGGCGGCCAGCCGCGCCGGCTTACCTGGCACCCTGGCGCCGACCGCGTGACTGGCTGGAGCGCCGATGGCAAGCGGGTGTTGTTTACCTCGAACCGCGAGGTGGGCAATGGCCGCAGCGAGCAGCTGTATGAAGTGGCGCTCGATGGCGGTTACGAGCAAAAGGTGATGAAGGCGCTTGCCGCCGAAGGCGCCTGGTCAAGCGACGGCAAGCTGCTCGCCTACCGGCCCTATATCAAGGCCTATGCCGGCCCAAGCGGCTGGCGCCAGCACCGTGGCGGCAATACGCCGCCGATCTGGGTGCTGGATAAACAAGCCAATACGCTCGACAAGCTGCCGCATGTCAATGCGTCCGACTTCCGGCCGATGTGGGTGGGCAACGATATTGCGTTTATTTCCGACCGCAACGATGGCGCCGCCAATCTGTTTCTCTACCAGCGCGCCAGCAAGACCTTACGCCAACTTACCCATGAAACGGTATGGGATGTACGCAGCGCAGCCGCCTTTGGTAACACCATCGTCTACGAGGTGGCCGGCGAGCTGAAGTCACTCGACGTCGGCAGCGGGGAGGCCAAGGCCTTGCCGATCATGCTGGCGAGCCAGGCCATCCAGGCGCGGCCACAGTGGAAGGACGCGAGCAAGACCATCAGCTCGGCCCAGCTCTCGCCCAATGGAAAGCGCGTGCTGTTTACCGCGCGCGGCGAGGTATTCAGCGTGCCGGTCAAGGAAGGCATGGTGCGCAATCTGAGCAATAGCTCGGGCGTGCGCGAATCAGACGCGCTGTGGAGCGAAGACGGCAAGCAGCTGGCCTGGCTCAGCGACGAAGGCGGGCGCCAGTCGCTGGTATTGCGCGATGCTGCCGGTCTGGAAGCGCCACGCCAGCTGCCGATACGGCACGACGGCCATTTCGCCTTGCTGGCCTATGCGCCGGATGGCAGCAAGGTGGTATTGCAGGACAATCACCTGAATCTGTATGCCATGGAGCTCGGCAAGGGCGAGCTGAGCCTGATCGACAGCAGCCGCCGCCGCGGCCGCTTCAACCCGGTGTTTTCACCCGACGGCCAATGGCTGGCTTATACGATCAAGGGCGAAAACACCTTTACCCGGGTGCGCCTGTACAGCTTTGCCAGCAAGCAGGCGGTCAATGTGGCCGAGACCCTGGTGCAGACCGATCACCCGGTATTTGGCGGCAACGACTATCTGTATTTCACCGCGTCGATCGATGCCGGCCCCAGCCGCGAAACGCTGGATATGTCCACCCAGGAACGCCCCTTGCGCGAGGGCATCTTCGCCCTGGTACTGAGCGCCAATGGCCGCTCGCCGCTGCCGCCGAAAACCGGCGATGAAGAGTCACCAAAGGCGGCTGGCGATGGCAAGGGCGATAAAGCCGGCAAGGACGACAAGGCAGACAAGGGCGACAAGGCGCATACCCGCGTTGACCTGGCTGGCCTCGCCGGCCGTCTGGTACCGATTCCCGTACCACGCCGCAATTACGACGATCTGTCGGTCGGCGCCGATGGCGCGCTCTACTATCTGGTGCAGCGCCAACCCGGCACCATCGAAGAGGCACCGTCCGCCAAGGATGGTGGCAATAGCGAGTTGTATCGTTACAGCCTCGACAATCGCGAAGAAAAACTGCTCAAGAACGGCGTGCAAAACCTGCAGCTCAGCGCAGATCGCAAAAAGTGGCTGGTCAAACTGGGCGAGGGGCGCTACGAAGTCGGCGATGCTGGAGAAAAATACGATGCCAAGCCGGTTGATGTGGCCGGCTTGCGCGCCCTGATCGATCCGCGTCAGGAATGGCAGCAGATCTTCGATGAAGTGTGGCGGCATGAGCGCGATTACTTCTACGACCCGAAGCTGCATGGCCTTGACTGGGCGGCAGTGCGCGCACGCTATGCACCAATGCTGGCCCATGTGCAGCGCCGCGAAGACCTCAATGACTTGCTGGTGCAGATGATAGGCGAGCTACAGGTCGGCCATAACCGGGTGGGCGGCGGCGATGTGTACAGCGAACGCAGTACCGCGACCGGCTTGCTCGGTGCCGACTTCCGCATCGAGAACGGCCAGTACCGTATCAGCAAGATCTACCGTGGCGATGCCTGGAACCCCTTCCTGGTTGCCCCCTTGGCCATGCCGGGGCTGGATGTGGCCGAGGGCGACGCGATCACGGCCATCAATGGCCGCGCCCTCGATGCCCGCAGCAATATCTTTGCCTACCTGGAAGGCACAGCCGACAAACCCACCACCCTGACCATTGCCCGCGACGGCAAGCCGGCGCGCAACGTTACCGTGGTGCCAATCGCCAATGAAGCCAGCTTGCGCCAGTGGACGTGGATCGAGCACAACCGCAGCGAGGTCGAGCGACTCAGCGGCGGCAAGCTCGGCTATATCTACCTGCCCGACACGGCAGACCAGGGCTTTGCCTATTTCAACCGCATGTTCTTTGCCCAGATCGACAAGGAAGGGCTGGTGATCGACGACAGGCGCAATAGCGGCGGCCAGGCAGCCAACTATGTGCTGGAAACGCTGAGCCGCAAGCACCTGGCCGGCTGGAAAGACCGCGACGGCCAGGTGTTCAACACCCCGTCCGGCGCCAACCATGGCCCCAAAGCCTTGCTGATCGACCAGGACGCCGGCTCCGGCGGCGACTTCTTCCCCTATGGCTTCAAGCGCCTGGGTTTGGGCAAAACCATCGGCACCCGAACCTGGGGCGGCCTGATCGGCATCTCGGCCAATCCGCCCTTGATCGATGGCGGCTTCCTCACCGTGCCCTTCTTCCGCTTCTTCACGCCAGATGGCGAGTGGCGGGTGGAAAACGAGGGGGTAGCGCCGGACATGGAAGTGGAACTGGACCCGCTGGCCGTCAACGCCGGCCGCGATACCCAGCTGGAGGCAGCGGTGACCGAAGTAATGCAGCAGCTCAAATCTGCCAAGCCGGTCGCCAGCAAGACTGCGCCGCCCTATCCAACGGTGCTGGGCAAGTAGCAAACAACAAGGGCGCCGATGGCGCCCTTGTTATACGTGGCCGGCATAATCCACAGGTTGCACCTCTGCACAGTGGGCCACCATCGAGCCGCACGCCACCATGGCAGCAGCGGCCAATGGCCTCACTGAACGGTAAACAGCTGACGATAGCTGCGGCTCTGCAGCATATCGGTCAGGCAATCAGCCGGGGAATCGCCCTGACCATAGCCGGCGTAAACCGGCGTACCGGCGAGGCCAGTGAGATTGAGCTGATTCACCAGGGTTGCTTGGGTGGCGCCAAGTGGCCCGCTGCGAAATGGCGTCGGATTATCACCGGCGTAGGGCTGCCAGCCCTTGCTTCCCAGCAGAAACAATTGGTCTTGCACCGCCGCGCCGACAAAGACACAGCCAGCTCGCCCGTTATCGATAGCCAGCGGCGCAAAATCCAGGTTCAGGGTCTGGCTGGTCAGCGCGCCACTTGGCGTTAGTTTCGCCGACCAGGTACTGGCCGGCGCCGTGGACTTGAGCTGGAATACGCCGCCCTCACCACCAACATAAAGCGTGTCATCGCCATCCACCGCCAGAGCATGCACATTCAAGGCCAAGCCCCGCAGCCCCCGATTCAGTGCAGTCCAGCTGGCGCCGCCATCGACGCTTTGCCACACTCCGGCGCCCCAGGTGCCCGCATACAGGCGGCCACGGCTGTCCAGCGCCAGCGCCTGAATACTGAGCGCATTGCCCTCCAGGCCATGATTCATTGCTGTCCAGCTCAGGCCACCATCGCGGCTTTTGAACACACCGATCTTGGTATCGCCGGCAAAGATGGCGCCCGCGCGATCGAATACCATGCTGCTGACAAATTTGAACGGGCTGCTATCGAGCGCCTTCCACTGCTCAGTGCCGCTTGCCCGCTTGAAAAGGCGCGAACCGGCGGCATAGAGCGAGCCCTGCCGATCGAAGGCGAGCACGCTGAATATCGGGTTGGCATAGTTTGGTAAAGAAAATTCACCGAGCCCACTATTGACAGGCTTCCAAGCCCCTGAACCGCTGCGAAGCATGTAGACGCCTTCTCCCCAGAAACCATCCCACCATCCCACCGCGGAGGCATAGGTGCTGCCACGGCCGTCATCGGCCAAGGCAGTAATGCGATAAGCGCCGAGCCCGCCCCGCGTACTCCAGGATGCACTGCCATCCAGGCTTTGGCTAACACCAAAATAAAGCACACCTCCCGCCGCAAGCAGGGAGTCGGTTATGACGGTTGAACTACTGCCAACTTGCCTCCAACCACCTCCGCCGTCCGTGCTCTTAAACAAACCAGCGGGGCCAGCCATATAAACGGCGCGCCCATCGACCGCCAGTTTTTCGGCAACAATATTGCCCAAGCCCATATTGCTTTTCACCCAGTTTTTGCTGTCGCGGGCCAACTTGAAATTGCCCGCCTTGGTGTAGGCAAACAGATTGCCACGGGTATCGGCCAGCAGGCTAAATACAACCAGACTATCGCCATCGAGCCCGTTACCGACCGTCATCCAGGTGGCTCCAGCATCGCTGGTTCTGAATACGCC
>NZ_JAYRLZ010000073.1:0-17053 GCF_041904975.1 Chitinimonas sp.
TTTATCCGCGATACCTGGTTCCGTGCCGAAAAGCCCGGCATCTACCGTGGCCAGTGCGCCGAGCTGTGCGGCAAGGATCACGGCTTCATGCCCATCGTGGTACATGTGGTGGCCGATTCCGAGTACAAGCTCTGGGTAGACCAGCAAAAGAAGAAGATGGCAGCCAATCAGGATGATCCGAACAAGGTTTGGACCATGGCTGACATGATGGTGCGTGGCCAGAAGGTGTACGACGCCAATTGCGCCGCTTGCCACAAGGCGGACGGCAAGGGCATGGGCGCCTTCCCGGCGCTGGATGGCTCGAAGATCGCCGGTGACAAGGCGGGCAAGGCCGACCATATCAAGCTGGTACTCAATGGCAAGGCCGCCATGCCGGCCTGGGGCAAGACCCTTTCCGATACCGAGATTGCCGCAGTGATCACCTTTGAGCGCAATAGCTGGGGCAACAAGACCGGCGATCTGGTTCAGCCCGCGGACATCAAGGCTGCGCGCCA
Source organism: Chitinimonas sp. (assembly GCF_041904975.1). Taxonomy (NCBI): domain Bacteria; kingdom Pseudomonadati; phylum Pseudomonadota; class Betaproteobacteria; order Neisseriales; family Chitinibacteraceae; genus Chitinimonas; species Chitinimonas sp. The sequence continues at coordinate 495 of NZ_JAYRLZ010000073.1, forward strand.
GTAACGGCAGGATAGCGAGGACACAATAATGACCACGACCACCCACCAACACGACCATGGGCACGATCATGCCCATGACCATCCGACTGGCTTGATGCGCTGGATTACCGCCACCAACCATAAAGATATCGGCACCCTGTATCTCTGGTTCGCCTTCATCATGTTCCTGTCAGGCGGGGTGATGGCGCTATGCATCCGCCTGGAACTGTTTTCCCCTGGCTTGCAGTTCTTCAAACCTGAATTGTTCAATCAGTTCACCACCCTGCATGGCCTGATCATGGTGTTCGGCGCCATCATGCCGGCCTTTACCGGCCTGGCTAACTGGCAGATTCCGCTGATGATCGGCGCACCCGATATGGCGTTTGCGCGGATGAACAACTGGTCGTTCTGGCTACTGCCACCGGCTGCCATCTTGCTGATGCTGTCCTTTGTCGTGCCTGGCGGTGCGGCTGCTGCTGGCTGGACCCTGTATGCGCCGCTGGCGACGCAGATGGGTGTCGGCATGGATATGACCATCTTTGCCGTTCATATCATGGGTATCTCGTCCATCATGGGCGCGATCAATATCGTCACTACCATCCTGAATATGCGCGCCCCCGGCATGACCCTGATGCGCATGCCGATGTTTTGCTGGACCACCCTGATCACTGCCTATCTGCTGATCGCGGTGATGCCGGTGCTGGCCGGTGCCGTCACCATGGTGCTGACCGACCGCCACTTCGGTACCAGCTTCTTCAATGCCGCCGGCGGTGGCGATCCGGTGCTGTATCAGCACGTGTTCTGGTTCTTCGGTCACCCTGAGGTGTACATCATGGCCCTGCCGGCTTTCGGCGTGGTCAGCCAGGTGATTCCGACCTTTGCCCGTAAGTCCTTGTTCGGCTACCACTCGATGGTGTACGCCACCTCGTCGATTGCCATCCTGTCCTTTATGGTGTGGGCGCACCATATGTACACCACCGGCATGCCGGCGACCGCCCAGATCTTCTTTATGTACGCCACCATGCTGATTGCGGTGCCGACTGGCGTAAAGGTGTTCAACTGGATTGCCACCATGTGGAAGGGGTCGATGACCTTTGAAACGCCCATGCTGTTTGCCATCGGCTTTGTCTGCCTGTTCACCATGGGCGGCTTCTCCGGCGTGGTGTTGTCGGTGGCGGCAGTCGATATCCAGCTGCAGGATTCTTACTACGTGGTGGCCCACTTCCACTATGTGCTGGTGGCGGGTGCCCTGTTCTCGCTGTTCTCGGCGGTGTACTACTGGCTGCCGAAATGGACCGGCTATATGTACAACGAGAAGATGGGCAAATTCCACTTCTGGTGGTCGATGATCTGGTTCAACGTCACCTTCTTCCCGATGCACTTCCTGGGCCTCGCTGGCATGCCACGCCGTATCCCCGACTATGCGACCCAATTCACCGAGTTCAACTCGATCGCATCGATCGGCGCCATGTGTTTCGGGTTTGGTCAGCTAATCCTGTTGTACAACGTGCTGCATACCATCCGTGGTGGCGTTGGCCCTGCACCGCAGCGGCCATGGGAAGGCGCCAATACCCTGGAGTGGGAAGTGCCGTCGCCGGCACCGTTCCACACTTGGGAAGAGCCGCCAGCACGCGAGGTGGTGGATCGCCTGTCCGCCGCACAGCAATTGCACTGAAACCGGATTCAGCGTGGCAGCCATGGGTGACAAGAACCTGAGAACCGCCTTGATTCTGGTCAGCGTGGCTGCTGTCTTCGTAGCGGGCTATATCGCGCGCTTTTACCTGTTCGGTCGATAGTAAGCACTGAAGCAATGGGCTCGGAAAATCGCAAACTGCTTGGCAAGCTGGCATTCATCGCCGTATGCATGTTCGGCTTTGCCTATGCGCTGGTGCCGTTCTACCAGCAAATATGCAGTGCTACCGGCATGCGCAATCTGCTCAAGCCTGATGTGGCGGCCAATACCCAGGTCGATGCCAAGCGCGAGGTGACAATCGAATTCGACGCCAATCTGCGCAATGATCTGCCATGGCGCTTCAAGCCGGAGCGCACGCGCATGGTGGTGCATCCGGGGCAGCTGGTGCAGGTGGTCTACGATATTGAAAACGTCGCCAAACGTGCCGTGGTGGGGCAGGCAATACCCAGCTACAGCCCGGCAGTGGCGGCGAGTCACTTCAAGAAGCTCGATTGCTTTTGCTTCACCCAGCAGCGTTTTGCCGCTGGAGAATCACGCAAGATGCCGGTGGTGTTCATGGTTGACCCGGCTTTGCCGGTGGATGTGAATACCATCACCCTGTCGTACAGTTTTTTCGAGGTGGAAGGCGCCGCCAAAACGGCGTCTTGAGGAAAGCATGGCCGAGGAAAAAACATCATTGAATCCACTGCGCGCTGTCGGTGCCGTTTTGTCGGCCTTCGGCGGAATACGGCGCGGCAAGGATTCGCGCGATGATCTGGCCAAGCTCAAGCCAATACAGATCATCCTGGCGGCATTGCTGTGTGCCGCATTGTTCATAGGCGGACTGCTCACCCTGGTCCGCAGCATTACCAGTTAACAGCGCCATTCGCCGCACGATCACAATAAGGGAGCAGACACCGTGGCAACGCATCAACCCGATTATTTTGTGCCCCAGCCTTCCAAATGGCCGCTGGTCGGCGCATTTGCACTGTTCTTCATCGGCCTTGGCGCCGCTTTCAGCGTCAATGCCATGCCGTCGGGCGTCTACTCGATGGGCCTGGGCTTTGCCATCCTCCTTTACATGCTGTTTGGCTGGTTCGGCGATGTGATTCGCGAGTCCGAAAGCGGTGTGTATTCCAAGCGCGTCGATATGTCGTTCCGCTGGGGTATGGGCTGGTTCATTTTTTCGGAAGTGATGTTTTTCGCCGCCTTTTTCGGCGCGCTGTTCTACATTCGCACCATTTCGGTGCCGGAACTGGGCGACCTGGCCCACAAGATGCTGTGGCCCGATTTCACCGCAATGTGGCCGAAGTCGGTCGCGCCCAATGGCACCGCCCCTTACGAGTCGATGGAAGCCTGGGGCTTGCCGGCCTGGAACACGGCCATCCTGTTGACCTCCGGCGTAACGCTGACCATTGCCCACCATGGCCTGCTGCATAACAAGCGCGGCCAGCTCAAGCTGTTCCTGCTGGCGACCGTGCTGCTGGGCGCCTTGTTCCTGGGGCTGCAGGTCCAGGAATACAGCCACGCCTGGGGCCATATGGGCCTGACGCTGGCATCCGGCGTGTACGGCTCGACCTTTTACATGATGACCGGCTTTCACGGCATGCATGTGTTTATCGGCGCCCTGATGCTGACCGTGATGCTGCTGCGCTCCAGCAAGGGCCACTTCAAGCCCGAGCACCACTTTGCGTTTGAAGCAGCGGCCTGGTACTGGCACTTCGTCGATGTGGTGTGGCTGATTCTGTTCGTATTCGTTTACTGGCTGTAACAGCAAGCCAACACAAACGGTGCAGGCTTGTGCCTGCACCGTTTGGTTTTGTTAGGGGAGCTCTGAAGGAATCCAATTTCGCGTAATGCGCGGTTCCCCCGCGGCGGAAGGGAGGACTGGATCCACAAGGAACCAATTGCTTACCCACTTTCGGCCAGGTCCCGGGTTTCCCGGGGCCTGCTACTCCAGTTGAAAACTTGATTCGTCCAGCGCTTTCTCAGTGCCAATTGTTGACTGCATGCGGCTGGATCCAGCCAAGGCGGTAGGCAAGCAATAGCAAGATAAACAGGGCAACTGACAGTCCAACCCGGATGGCCAGCGCCTTCACTGTCCGGTCCGCCGGGCCTTTTTGGCGGATCAGCGATAGCAGGGCGCTGCCAAGCGCGGCCAGGATGCCAAAAATAAGCAGAACCACGATGTACTTCATGTCGACACGCCGCAAAGTAAAACCGCGAGTGTAGACTCCACCCCAGTTCCACGCCAATTGCAGCATGCCGCTTCGTCGCCCCTCCCTGTTGATCCTGATCGTTACCGTGTTGTTCATGGCGCTCACCATCCGCCTTGGGCTGTGGCAGCTTGAGCGCGGTCGCGCCAAGACGCAGCAGGCGCAATTGCAGCAGCAGTTCGATGCGGCGCCGCTGACACCATGGCAGGGCGAAGTCGGGGAGTCGGTGTGGCAGCGGCGCTTTCTGGTGTCGGGCAGCTGGTATCCGCAGGGGCAGATACTGCTGGACAACCGCGTGCATCACGCCATTGCCGGCTATTACGTGCTGACGCCGCTGCTGATGGACGATGGCCGCCTGCTGCCGGTGGTAAGAGGCTGGGTGGCGCGCGGCAGCAAGGGATTGCCCGCAATCGCGCCGGTATCCGGCCGGGTTAGCCTGAATGTGCGGATGCTGTCGCCCGAGCAGCGCTTTATCGAATTGGCCAAGCAAACCACCGATGGCACCGTGTGGCAGAACTATCAGCAACAGCGCTATTCAGCTTGGCTGGGTAGGCCCGTGGTGGCGGCGCTGGCCTACCAGCTCGAGGGCAAGGATGAGCTGGCACGCGACTGGCCGCGCCCCGATTTCGGTGCCGACCGTCACTATGGCTATGCCGGCCAGTGGTTTTTGTTTGCTGGCCTGGCGCTGGTGCTGTTCCTGTATTTCCACTGGAAGACTAAGTCAAATGCAAGTTGAAGCTCTGCCCGCTCGCCCGTCCAATCGCATGACCATTGCCTTGCTGATCGGTCTGACCATTGCACCGGTGTTGCTGTCCACCCTGGTGTATTTCTACTGGAAGCCCACGGGCGGCAAGAGTTTTGGCGAGTTGCTGCCAACCCGGCCGGTGCCGCAACTGGTCATGCACACGCTCGCCGGCCAGGCCGCCAGCCTGAATGAGTTCAAGGGTAAGTGGCTATTGCTGATGGCGGACAAGGCGCAGTGTGATGCTGCGTGCCAGAACCGCCTGTTTGCCATGCGCCAGTTCCGCCTGGCGCAAGGCCTGGAGATGGAACGCGTCAAGCGCCTGTGGCTGGTGGTGGGGGATGGGATGCCAAGCGAGGCGGCACGCATCGCCGCCGATGGCGCGGAAATCCGTCGTGTCGCCCAGCTGCCACCCCTTCCCGGCGATGTCGGTAACGGTATCTACCTGATCGATCCGCTGGGCAATCAGGTGGTCCGCTATCCGCAAGATGCAACGCCGGCCAAGGTGATCAAGGAAATCGGCCGCTTTCTGAAGAACAATCAGTCGCTGGGCTGAGCCGGGAATGGATGCGATGTATAAAAAGCTCGCCTTATTTGCTGTAGCGTGGACCTTTGCACTGATCGTATTGGGTGCCTATGTGCGGCTTTCCGACGCCGGCCTTGGTTGCCCCGACTGGCCCGGCTGTTATGGCAAGGCAACGCCAGTGCATGCGATGGAAGATATCCTGGCGGCCCATGCACAAGCGCCCACCGGGCCGGTTAGCCTGGCAAAAGCCTGGAAAGAGATGGTGCACCGCTATGCCGCTACCCTGCTTGGCGTAATGGCGATTGTGCTGGCAGTGATGGCAGTGAGGCAGCGCGAGTCCTTGCGCCGCCCGCCCTGGCTGGCAATCGGTATCGTGCTGATGATCTGCTGGCAAGGTGCCTTTGGTGCGTGGACAGTGACCTTGAAGCTGCGTCCGGCCATTGTCACCGGCCATCTGGCCTTCGGTCTCGCCACGCTGGGCTTGTTGGTGTGGCATGCCATGCGCCAGCGCGAATGGCCGGTACTGCAGCGCTTTCCTGCCAGTCTTCGGCCTCTGGCCATGGTGGGGCTCTTGATTTTGGCCATGCAGATTCTGCTTGGTGGCTGGGTTAGCACCAATTATGCGGCGTTGGCCTGCATCGATTTCCCCAGCTGCGGTGGCGCATTGGTGCCGGAGCATATGCGTTTCACCGAGGCGTTTTCGCTGGCGCGTGAGCTTGGCCAGACCAGCGACGGCCAGATGCTGACCATGGCCGACATTACTGCTATTCAATGGCTGCATCGTCTTGGTGCGCTCATTACTTTTTGCTATGTCAGCCTGCTCGCCTTCAGCTTGTATCGTCGCGGCGTTTTGCGTAGCCTCGCCTTGGCAATTGCCGCCGCATTGTTGCTGCAAGTGACATTGGGCATTGCCAATGTGTTGTTTCAACTGCCTCTGGTGCTTGCCGTAATGCACAATGCTGGCGCTGCCTTGCTGCTGTGCCTGATGATTGCACTGAATTATCGCCTGGCACTCAGCCGCTGATTCCGGCCCTCGAGAGAACATGATGACGACCACCAGTTTGCCCGGCGCCAATAGTGTGACCGCCCGTTTCCGTGAGTTCCTTGCCTTGGCCAAACCCCGGGTGGTGTTGCTGATCGTGTTTTGCGCGGTGATCGGCATGTTCCTGGCGTCGCCGGGCTTGCCAAGGCTTGATACGGTGCTCGCCGCTACGGTCGGCATAGCCTTTGTCGCGGGCGCCGCCGCTGCCATCAATTGCCTGGTGGAGCAGCGTATCGACGCGCTGATGGCTCGCACCCGTGCCCGCCCGTTGCCGCGTGGCCAGGTCAGCAGCGCCCAGACGCTTGCTTTTGCCGTATTCGTTGGCGGCGTCGGCCTGTGGCTGCTGCTTGCCTGGGTGAATGCGCTGACCATGTGGCTGACGCTGGCTACCTTTGTCGGCTATGCAGTGATCTATACCGCCATCCTCAAACCCAACACCCCGCAAAACATCGTGATCGGTGGCGCATCCGGCGCCATGCCGCCCATTCTTGGTTGGGCGGCTGTCACCGGTACCGTCAGTCACGATGCGATGATCCTGTTCCTGATCATCTTCGCCTGGACGCCGCCGCATTTCTGGGCTTTGGCGCTTTACCGGCGCGATGACTATGCACGTGCCGGCTTGCCGATGCTGCCGATTACTCATGGCGAGGCATTTACCCGCCTGCATGTATTGCTGTACACGGTGATCCTGACAGCCGTCACTCTGTTGCCCGTGGCGACCCGTATGTCCGGCCTGATTTACCTGGCCAGTGCCTTGCTGCTCGATGCGGTGTTCCTGGTCTATGCATGGCGCATCTGGCGCCGATATTCCGACGCGCTGGCTCGCGCAACCTTCCGCTACTCGATCTTGTACCTTTCCTTGTTGTTCGCAGCTTTGCTGGTCGATCACTATCTTTTGTTCCCGGTGGCCTAAGGCGATGGTGATGCCAAGTCAACGCAGCTGGACTTTCATTCTGTACCGCTGGCTGGCGGTCTCGCTATTGCTGGCGCTTGCCGCTTGCGGGCCGGCCGGGCCGCAATTCATGGCCACCGATATCACCGGTGCCGATATCGGTGGCAGCTTCCAGCTGACCGACCATACCGGCAAGCCGCGTACACTGGCGGATTTTCGCGGCAAGGTGGTCGTGGTGTTTTTTGGCTACACCCATTGTCCGGATGCGTGCCCGACCACCATGAGCGAGTTGGCCGGGGCGATGAAGCAGCTGGGTGACCGTGCCAAAGAGGTTCAGGTCTTGTTTGTCACGGTCGATCCGGAGCGCGATAGCCAGCAATTGCTGGCCCAATACGTGCCGGCGTTTCATCCCAGCTTTATCGGACTGACCGGCAGTGACAAGCAGATACGCGCCGTGGCCGATAGCTTCAAGGTGGTGTTCCAGCGTGCATCGGGGCAGGCAGACGAAAAAAATTACTCCGTCGACCACAGCACTGGCAGCTATATTTTCGACAAGACCGGTAAAATACGCGTTTTCGTAAACTACGGTTCCGGCGGAACGGTATTTGCCCATGACCTTGGCGTGCTGCTTGCAGCATAAGCCCGCCAGTTAAGCCGAGCGACCAGAACTACAGACACCGTGGCGGAACAAGAAAACCCCAAGCACGAGGCCCAGACGCCTGTTCCCCTGATTTCCGAAGGGGTGGATGTCAGCAATTATTTGCTGCACACGCCGATGGAGATCGCCTATGTATTGCGCTCGCTCGAGCAAAAGGGCGATCTGGTGTCCGTGTATTACGACCATGGCGAAAACTCTTTTCTCTCAGCCATTTTGTCGGTTGATCCGAAGTCGCAACGTTTCTGGTTCGATATCAGCGGGGTAGAGGCGATCAATCGCAGTTTCCTGCGTAGTGATCATATGGTGTTTGCCGCGGCGCCCGAAGGCGTGAAGATCCAGTTTGTGCTGGACAGCACGGTGTCCCTGGTCGAATACGATGACAAGCCGGCGTTTGAAGCCGGTTTCCCCAATGATGTGATCAAGCTGCAGCGGCGCGAGTATTTCCGTCTGGAAACGCCGATCGGCCGTCCCTTGCAGTGTCGGCTGCCGCAACCCAATGGCAGCATGCTGGTGTTGCCACTGCATGATATTTCCATCGGTGGCATGGGCTTGTGGATCAGCGGCCAGGTAGAGGTGCAGCAAATGGATGTGTTCCATGGCTGCCGCATCGACCTGGGCACCTTTGGCCATATCGAAGTGACGCTGGAAATTCGCAGCAAGCGCCAGGTCACCAAGCGTGACGGCACGGTGCAGGTAATGCTCGGCACCCGTTTTGTCGACTTGCCGCGCAATACCGAGAACACCCTGCAGCGCTATATCGCCCAGCTCGAGCGCGAACGGCATCAGCTATTGCGTAACTGATCCAGCAAGGTATCGGGTGTCGGATAACGCAGCCGCAGCCGTAGTTCTTGATGCAGGCGCTTGTTCGCGATACGGCGCGATTCGCGCATGAATGACCACAAGGCCGGCGACACTTGTGAAACCAGCTGCTCGCGCGGCAATCGTGGCGGGCGCGGTAGCGAAAAAGCATCAGCCACCCGGTCAAACCAATCCCCCATTTTCCAGTCGCTATCGTCGCAAACGTTGTAGGCACGCTGCGGCTTGCCGCGGAACAGGGCCAGGCAGCAGGCATGAGCCAGATCATCGGCATGGATATGGTTGCTGTAGCTGTCGTGTTCCGGCAGCAGTGCCGGCGTGCCCGCCTGTACCCTGGCCAGCGGCAGGCGTTCGGCGGCGTAGATACCCGGCGCGCGCAGAATGCTGGCGTGGCCGTGCTGCAAGCCAAAGCTGCGCAGCTGCCGTTCTGCATGGACCCGGCGCAGGGCGCGCTCGGACTGCGCAGCCAGCGGGCGGGTCTCGTCGATGTGCGCCCCCTGGCAATCGCCGTATACGCCGGTGGTGCTGATATACACCGCCTTGCATGGTAAAATCGCGCCCCGTTTCAGGCTGGCCAGCAGGCGCCGCATGCGCGGATCGCCCGCGCCGCTAGCCGGTGGTGGTGCGCTGATCAGCAAATAGTCGGCCAAGCCGGCGAGGCGGCGTAGCGTTGCGGGTTGGTCGAGATCGGCCAGGATGGGTATCACGCCCAGATCGCGCAATTGCGCAGCTCGTTCCAATGTTCGTGCCAGTGCCACAATCCGGAACCGACGGGCCAGCCAGGGCAGGGCGCGTTGCATGACGTCGCCGCAGCCTACAATCAATAGTCTTTTTTTGCGCATGGCCCGATTCTAAGCCAGCCACCCAGCAGGGAAACAGCAATGCCTCAACTCACCATCGAGCCTAGCGGCCAGCAACTCAATATCGAAGCTGGCGATACGGTACTGGACGCCGCCATGCGCGCTGGTTTCAATATGCCCTATGGCTGCCGCAACGGGGCCTGTGGCGCCTGCAAGGGTCGCGTCCTTGCCGGGGAAGTCAGGCATCGTGATCATTCCACCTCGGCACTCAATACCACCGAGCTGGCACAGGGCCTCGCCCTGTTCTGCTGTGCCGAGCCAGTTGGCGATGTAACGGTGGAGTGTCGCGAGATACAGGCAACCAAGGATATCCAGATCCGCACCCTGCCATGCCGGGTAGAGAAGATCGACCGGGTGTCGCACGATGTAGCGGTGCTCTCGCTCAAGCTGCCCACCAATGAGCGCCTGCAGTTCCTCGCCGGGCAGTACATCGATATCCACACCAAGGATGGCAAGAAGCGCAGCTTCTCGCTGGCCAACCCGCCGCATAACGATGATTTCCTGCAGCTGCATGTGCGCCTGGTGCCCGGCGGCGAGTTTTCCGAATACGTTCACAATTCGATGCGCGAGCGCGAAATCCTGCGTTTTACCGGGCCCCTGGGTTCCTTCTTTTTGCGTGAAGACTCCGACAAGCCGATCATCTTTCTGGCCAGCGGCACCGGTTTTGCGCCGATCAAGAGCATCGTCGAGCATGCGCTGAAAAAGGGTATCGACAGGGAGATGGTCCTGTACTGGGGCGCACGTACCCTGGCTGACTTGTATATGCCTGAGCTGCCCAGCCAGTGGCAGGCGGAGCACCCGAACTTTACCTTTATTCCGGTACTGTCCGAGCCGGCTGACACCGACGCCTGGACTGGCCGCACCGGTTTCGTCTACGAAGCCGTGCTACACGATTTCGCCAGCCTTGGCGGCTACCAGGTGTATGCCTGCGGCGCCCCGGTAATGGTGGAAGCCGCCCATGGCAGCTTCACCGGCCGTGGCCTGCCCAGCGAGGAATTCTTCTCCGATGCATTCTTCTTGGCGAAAGATGTAGGCAAAAGCTGATTCCTATGTATAATGCGCGCCCTGAGCCGACTTAGCTCAGTTGGTAGAGCAGCTGCCTTGTAATCAGCAGGTCATCCGTTCGATTCGGATAGTCGGCACCAAATAATCAAAGGGTTACGCGAAAGCGTAACCCTTTGTGCTTTCAAGATTGCGGAACGTTCCGCAAACCTCTGCGCAAACTACTTCGTTGGTTTGGCCAAATCTCCCTTGCGGTTCCTCACATAATGCTCAGTCATTGTGATTGATCCGTGACCGAGTTGCTTCTGTGCCTCGCGAATGTCGCCACTGCTTTCCGTTTTGTCAGTCCCGGCTTTGGCGCGTAGATCCCGAAATTGAAATGCCCGTATGGCAACGGCCAGATCTGGGTGGTTGTCTGCAGCGATAACCCTGGCTCGATCGAAGCGAGAGCGGAGCGCATCTTTGCCCAAGCATTGTGCTTTTTCGTTTACAACCAGCTGCAGTGTTCGAGCCGATAGCAAGTGCTTACGGTGTCGAATACGGCCTATCACCGCTTCAAGTTCACCAATCACCGAGATCCTTAACTTTGTACCAGTCTTGGCTTGTTGTATGTGTAAGGCGCCGTCCCGGAGGTCAGATTCCGACATGGACAATGTATCACCGGGGCGTTGTCCGGTAAGGTAGGCAAGGTCCATGGCATCGCGCAATGGCTGATCAGCAGCGTTATAGACGGCTATGTAGATCTGGTCCTCAACATAGATGTCCCTGCCGCGCTCTCGGTGCTTCTTCACTCCGAGGCAAGGGTTCGCTTTGTCGGTGTATCCCCAATCGCGTGCCTGATTCCAGATTGCCGAAAAAAGGGCAATCTCGCGATTGGCTATGACTTTGCCAATGTCGGTTGGTACAGGAGCGACTTCGATGTTCTTTTCGCGGCGTTTTGCATTTCGTAGTTCTGCTTCTTTGCGCGCCTCTCGTACCCTCCAATCGAGGTATTGCCGTATATGGATTGGGGCAATTTGCTCAAGTGGTGCGTCTGCAAAAAACGCTCGAAGTCTTGGTAAATACAGATTGTTGTTTCGTTGTGTGCTTCTCGCTTTCTGCACGGTGACTTCTCGGTTATATCGTTCGGCAGCATAGTCGAACGTGGCCACTGCTACACTTTGCACTTGGTCTGCCAACTCCAACTCGGCCCACTTTTTGATTGCAATGGCGAAATCCAAGCCAAGAGGCGTTTCCTTGCGTGGCCGACCACCGTGATCGTAATAAAACCATGTTTTTTTACCGCGCACCCTAGCGCGCATGCGTTTTGGTAGATGCGGGTATTTGCTTCGTTTGCGACCCATATCGATTACACCGTTGGCTTGTCAAGCACGCGGGGTTTCCATCCAGCGGTAGGAATGCTGTCAGAAATTCGACCTTCGATTGCGGCTATTGTGACGATGGGTTCGCCACGCGCATTCACCACGAATCGAATTCCATTGCAAATTAGCCATTCGATTTGACGCTGCTCCCGCGTAAGACCATTTTTGCCTGTGCGAATTCCAGTCAAGGTCTCGCGTTCATCCGGGGTCAGAAATATGCGTTCCGTCATGTTATTCAGCCCATTTAGTAATTGCAGTCTTCGTTGGTGATTCGTGCGACGTGTCGTACGGCCATATCACCTTGAAAACAACGTATCGGGTACTGGTCAAAACCGCCATGGGCTCAGCGAGTTTTTTAATCATGGCAATGACCTCATCTTGACCAACTAGCCGCCGAGGCGGTTTTCGAACTGCATAGGGAGGTGACCCAACTGAACAACTATTTGAAACGATTTAATGCGATTGAGCCAAAACAGGTCGTTCCCGACTAGACAAAGCCTGGTCGCCGATGCTTGCTCGCCAGTGGTAGCTCCAAACTGTGAATAACGGACTGCTTGTTCAGCAAGGCTCTCCCCAGGGCTATGCGTAACGCACGTGAAATTTGCCGTGGTGAGGTGCCACTGGCAACGATTTCCGCGATGGTCGATTCTGGCAAGTGAATCCCTGTGTCCAAGCTGCATCGATCTAACAACTCCAGCCAGATCCTCGACACCATGCCTTCCATCTCGCTGATAGTCGGTAGTGCGATATCGAACACCTCCATTCGATTCAATAATGGGCTGGCGATCAGATCTCTGTTGTTTGAGGTGGCAATCAGGATCAGCTTGGAAGCATCAAACACCATATTGCAGCCATCATCACGCAAGCGTTTTGCCTGCTGGGGGTCCAAAAGGTCTAGCAGGCAGGCCGACACACGATCTGAGCGGTAGTCACTCATCTTGTCGATTTCGTCGAGGAGCACCACCGGATTCGCTTCGGCATGGTCAGCCAGTATCTCGATCAAACGACCAGGTGCGGCGTTCGACCAATGCATGGCCGTTCCGGTAATCTCGAATCCACCCTGAATACTGCCTAATGAAATCTTCAAAAACGGGACATTCATGGCCTTGGCTAACGCCTCGGCAAACATGGTCTTTCCTACTCCCGGCGGACCGTCCAGCAGCTTTGGGGTAAAGGTAATGAATTCAGGCAATGCGTGTTTGGCAAAGGCGAACTCCGCCGTCAGTTGGTCGATTACTCGTGCGAAATTCGGATAGTGTTCGCCCACGGTTACCAAGGTATCTTCATTCGGGACTCGGACGGTGCGAATGCCCTGTCTGGTGGCCATGGCATCGAACAGGCTGCTTACGCGGTCTTGGTATTCCTTTTCTCGACGTGCTACCCCGCGTTTAGCGACGCCGATGTCACGGAGCTGAAAGATTGGTGCCGAGGGTAGTTCAGCAGGGTCACTATCTGTACAGGTGTCGCCCGATGAAGGGTTGGAATGCACATCGGGTAACTCAACGCACTGGCCGCCGTTTTTCTTTGCCGAAGAATGGACATCATCGCGCTTGCCGGTTGGTGCACGATCGACCGAAGTCTCCTTGGCTTGAATAGACAAGGCGTCGGCCATCGTGATGGGCAGCCACATCGACCAACTGGGCTTCAACAGAACTCGGCGGAAGTTAGGGAACCCATCGCTATGCATGATGGCCCCCACTTTTTAGTGCTTGCGCTCGCAGAAGCCAGCGCTTGCGCATGGCGTGCAGGGAGCCGCTTGTATCCTTGCTACCGAGCTGCGTGCTCAGCTGGAGCTTGCGGTGTAGCCGGATATAAGCACGGGCCTCGCCAACTTTTCGGGCCAAATAAGGCAACAGTCGCTCCAATGTCTTTACCGCATGGCTTCCGCTGCAAAGCAACGTCCATGCTTGCGGGCTACGGCCGGACGTTTCGGAGAGAGGCTTAGCACGACTAGCAATGCCGGTCAGTGCCTGTTGAATCTGGCGGAGTTCATTGGGGCCGATCTGGCCGAATTCGAGCTGAATACATACTTCATCATGGTGGATATCCGAATGGCTGCAATGCACAGTCGAGATCGTGCCGATGCCATCAAAAAGCCCCGCTACCCAGGCAAGCTGTAGTTGCTTGGCATGGCTGTCATTGCCCTTACGCGGGAATGCGCGGTACTTGAGCCCCTTTGGGGGAAGTAGGGCACGAAGGACTTCTTCTGTTGTTGCATTAGCTAAGTCGTGGAATACGTGTTTCGGCTGTGGCACTGCTAAGCCACGGCGCGGCGTGCCAGATTGGCGCGGGCTGGGTGTGTAAGACTTGCCTGCATCGGTTTGCTGGGATTGCGGGAGAGGATTGCGTGCCATGATCATGTCCTTTGCGTAGAATCGTTGAATTCAGCAGGGCCAAATAACATCTCGGCGTTCATAATGTCACTCTAAGTGACATTTTAGGCTGGGAATTGTCGGCGTCAATTGATTTTTCACATTCAGAACAACATTTCTGCGCTCAGAATATGATCAAGTGCCACCTTTCACGCCTGATGGGCGAGCGCAAACTGCGCATCGCGGATGTTGCCCGCCTGACGGGCCTGCACCGCAACACCATTACCTTGCTTTATGAAGAGACGGCTGTTCGAGTGGACCTGGATGCCATCGAAAAGCTGTGTGATTTGTTTCAATGTGAGGTGGGGGAGCTATTCGAGCGGGTGCCGTCCGGCAATTGAGTAAACCAGCTCGATTGCCGCATGGTTCTACCCTGCTGCAGCGATACAGCAGGGTCCGATGACGACTAAAGCCACGCATCAATGCCACCGCCCTCGCGCGTGCATTTGCGACAAAGGCTACGACACCGAAGGTTTCGTCAAGGCGCTGACGCGCCGCTGCATCAAGGCGAACATTGCACGCAAGGCGATCGGCAGCGCCGTTGATGGCCGCGCGGCGCGTGGCAGGGGTTACGCCATGAGTTTGCGGCGCCGCAGGCTGATCGAAGACGCGTTTGACTAGATCAAGACAGTGGGGAGCCTGCGCAAGACGCTGCACAAGGGGCTGGAGAAACTCCCCGGCCAGGCACTGTTCACAATCGCGGCCTAGAACCTGACGCGCCTATTGAATCTGCTGTGGCCAGCGACGGCATAGGGATCAGTCCGTCTGCCAACTGGCCAAAGGCAGATGGAGTGAGCGAAGAGCTCAGAAATACTGGCTTTGGCGTGCCTTCCGCGCCGAAAAAGGTAAGCGCCCGGTGATCCCATCGTGTCAGCTTGTTCAAGCGCAGACGTGTGGCAGCCAGCGATGCGGCAGCAGTTCGCCAATCTTGGTATAGGGCTGAGTCTGTAGCCTCTCGAGCACATCCTTCGGCAACGCAAAGGGCTCGTGGCAGTTCAGGCGCGCCGACTGGCGCGCAAGCTGCCGGCAAATAGCCAGTTCTTGCGCCCAAGTGCAATCGGTCGAATCTAGATAGGCATGGCGTGGCTGGGTCGTGCCGAAGACCTGAACGACGCGGGCCAGAATGCTCTCCATGCCAGCACGCATGTCCAGGGCGTCGACGGATAGCCACAGCGTATCGACCCGGATCATCGCAGCCCGTCGCGCAGCCACTGGGCGCAGCTTGATGCGGACGCCACCGGCCATGCCACCGACAACTCGGCCTCCCGGTAGCGGATCTCCAAGCGAATGTCGCCGGACGGCTGAGGCTGGGAGCGTGTCGCGCAGACAACCGGAATGAAGCCCGGCGAGGGGGCCGGCGCTGCGACTGCGTTCTGCTGTTGCATTTGGCGGTGCTAGCGCTGAACCAGATTGGCGTTCAGCCCGTAATACCGGTATACCGCGCCAACGGATCGCTTCCTGCTTGAATTCGATGGCGTGGCTTCGTCGGAGAATTTTATCCATTCGAATTTCTGTAGCCCACTTTAGGACTAATGTGGGTATCCAATACCCGCGTCCACGATCGCGTTTTCGGTATTGTTTTCACGATCTTCAATTTCTCTGCTCTCGCGCGATTCTCGCGCCTACTTTGCCTTGGTGATCGCTTCTTGTGTCAGACATCGATATGCTTTTTGCATGAATTGCGGCGAGCCGCTACGTGTGCTCTCCGTCAATTGTTGAGCACAAATTCTGTGGATAACTTGTTGTAACGGTCACCTTACAGAGATAAACGCTCTCCCGGTCTAAAGTGCCCGTTTTTCGCAAAATTGCTGGGCCACCTAGTTGGCACACTTCAGTCATATCATGCCCGCGATCGCCGCCATCTTTGGTGATGAAATTTCTGCGTTAGGCCTTACGTTTGAAAATATTTTGAAAATTTTTAGGTATCTCAAACGCGATTCCGTAATATGCGAACTTTTGCCGCTCATTGAAAGTCTGGTAAGAAACTCTTTGAACTCCCATTGGGCCGCTCAAATTTTGTAAAACCCAGCGGATTTGCTTGGAAAACAAGCAAATCCCGCCTGATTTCTGAGCGACTCAGCTCAGTTTTGCTCGCTTTTCACACTTAGTAACCAGCGCCAAGATTTTTTCACCAGCCTGTTCACCCGATATTTAACGCTGTGCCTCCACCGAACCCTGCGTTGTTCAAATGTCTCCAACTTCTTGGGAGCGATGCCCCTCTGGGCCACCAACTGGCCCAGAGGTGGCCCAGAGGTGGCCCAGAGGTGGCCCAGAGGTGGCCCAGAGGTGGCCCAGAGGTGGCCCAGAGGTGGCCCAGAGGTGGCCCAGAGGTGGCCCAGAGGTGGCCCAGAGGTGGCCCAGAGGTGACCCAGAGGTGACCCAGAGGTGACCCGCAGGTGACCCCTATTTGCACAATCGGGC
>NZ_JAYRLZ010000074.1:0-17021 GCF_041904975.1 Chitinimonas sp.
CTCCTGGGGCCCCTTGATTCTCGGTCATTGCCACCCGCAGGTGATCGAAGCGGTCGAGAAGGCGGTGCGCACCGGCATGAGCTTTGGCGCGCCGACCGAGGCCGAAATCGATCTGGCCGATCTGCTGTGCGACATGCTGCCGTCGCTGGAGCAGGTACGCCTGGTATCGAGCGGCACCGAGGCGACCATGAGTGCGATTCGCCTGGCGCGCGGCTTTACCGGCCGCGACAAGCTGATCAAGTTCGAGGGCTGCTATCACGGCCATTCCGACAGCCTGCTGGTCAAGGCCGGCTCCGGCCTGCTCACCTTCGGCAACCCGTCCAGCGCCGCACTGGAGGCCGTGTTTGCCGAGCATGGCAGCGAGATCGCCGCCATCATCGTCGAGCCCTACTGCGGCAATATGAATCTGGTGCGCCCGTCGATCGAGTTTGTGCATGCGATGCGCGCACTGACCGAGCAGCACGGCGCGGTGCTGATCTACGACGAGGTGATGACCGGCTTCCGGGTCGGCCTTGGCTGTGCGCAAGGCCTGCACGGCATCAAGCCCGACCTCACCACCCTGGGCAAGGTTGTCGGTGGCGGCATGCCACTGGCCGCATTTGGCGGCCGCGCCGACATCATGGCCAAGATCGCGCCGCTGGGCCCGGTGTACCAGGCCGGCACCCTGTCGGGCAATCCGGTTGCGGTAGCCGCCGGGCTTGCCACGCTCGGGCTGATCCGCGCGCCCGGCTTCTTCGAAACGCTCACCGCCCGTACCGCCCGCCTCGCCGCCGGGCTCAATACCGCTTCACGTGAAACCGGATCAACCTTCTGCGCCGACTCGGTCGGCGGCATGTTCGGCGTGTATTTCAATGCCACCGCGCCAAAATCCTATGCCGAGGTGATGAGCACCGACAAACCGCGCTTCAACGCCTTCTTCCACGGCCTGCTGGCCGAGGGCGTGTATATCGCTCCGGCCCTGTATGAAGCCGGCTTCGTATCGGCAGCACATAGCGACGCCGATATCGATGCGACGGTAGCGGCGGCGAAAAAGGTGCTGGCCACGCTGGCGAGCTAGCCACGCCATGCAGGAAGCCTTGCAAGCCCATCTGATCGATCTGGAAACCGAGCTACTGCGCGCAGATGCGCGGCGCTTGGATGCCTTGCTGGATGAGGCCTTTGAAGAAATCGGCGCATCGGGCCGCACATTCGGCAAAGCCGATGTGCTGGCCCGCTTGCCGGCCGAGGCCGCACCACGCTTCCTGCCCGAGGCATTCACTGCCCGCATGCTGGCCGAAGGATTGGCGCAGCTATGCTATCGCCTGACCATCATCCGCCCCGGCGAGGCGCCGACCCACTCCTTGCGCAGTTCGCTGTGGCGGCGGCGCGGCGTTGAGTGGCGCATGGTATTTCACCAAGGCACGCCGACACAGCCGCACACCGGTAGCGCAATTTCCTAGCCTGTATATCCCTGGCACCCAGGGAGCATCCGCCGGGGGGCCAAGCCCCCCTGCATTCCCGCGCAATACCATATCCCGCTGTCAACGGCATACCGCGAAGCGGACGCCGCCTATTTTGTCGGCCAGCAAGCCACCCTCTCAGCCATTGAGCTCGCCACAGGGCCGTTGTAGCAAGTGCCCTGAAGGCGCTCGCGCATCAGCCATTGATCTCTCTTTGAACTTGGCAAATCCCCTCGCACCACCCACATCGCCAGCCCCCGTGTTCCTGACCGGCAGATACGCGCTTCTACTGCATACCGCACAAACATGGCGATCTGCCTGCGGCTCTGCTGGCAAGCGACTGAGCTTGCCAGCTTGAAAAGCGACGCATGCATACGAAATTTCACAAGCTTCCCAGTTGTTTTTTCCTGTAAAGCGAAAATCGTTGCGCAATACCAACACAATTTCCCGTTCTCACTGATCGCCACGCGCGCATCGCATAGAAATTTTCAGTTTTTTCCCCGCCAGCTGCGGCGAAATTTCGCAGATCCCTCGCATCACCAACAAATTGCGCTGCATCCGTAAATCTTACGGAAGGGCCGCGATATTCACCGGCAGCGCGTAAATCAAATAGATATTCACATTTTATCGCCCACATAAACTGACCTCACTGATTCAACACAAGCCAGCACCGAGTTAATCAAAAAGCTTGTGTAGTTAATTAATCGACACAGAGGGAATTCAGAAATGGGCGAGCACTACAACTTCGAAGAAATCGATGTTTCCGATATCGGCGTCGAGATTGTCAATATTTCCACAATCACCACGACCTTGCATTTACCGGAAACCGGACACCCTTCGGTTGTCGTCCATCCCAATGGAATGCCCCTCACCCAATCCAACCAGCCTGCTTAACACCATCTCGCTTTCAGAAAAGGAAAAATCATGAATCGCAATGTGATCGCAAAGCTGGCAGTAAAGATGGGTGTGGCACTGGCTTTTGGTGCTTTGTTAGTACCGCAGGCAGCGGCCGATGAATGGGAATGTTGCACACCGATCAAGACCATTTTCAAGCTGCAAGCATCCGAAAAAATGGATCAGCTTAATCATGGCAAATCATATACCGCCAAAGCAGAAGCAATTGCAAAAACCAGGAACAAGCGCACCGCCATTCGGCGCCTGTAAGGAAGTCCCAATAAACGAATGGCATTTACTCAATGGAAAGTGAAACCAAATGAACGACACCATCAACTTCGACGATATCGACGTTGCAGCAATCGGCGTGGAAGGCATTGAAGTAGTCACCGTCAGCGACGCACTGGCACTGCCGGAAACCGGCGCATCCAGCGGCAGCAGCGGTTGCGGTTCCTGTTCTACCTGTGGCTCCAGCTCATGCTGCGGCAGCTGCGGCGGTTCGAAGGCAGCCGAATCGGCTGAATAAGCGAACAACTGCTGTAAGCGTTGTGCTTGCAGTGCGAGGTCGCCGGGCCCAGGCGGCCTCGCCTGCACACCAGGCCAGTGCCTTCCAGCCCGCAGCGGGCATTCCGACAGGCTCGAGAGAAAGAATCATGAAGATAGAAAACGTATCCCTGATGGACGCCACCAGCGTGCCAGAGCCGTTGCGGGTGCAGTCAGACCGGCCGATGGCGATCACCGTCGAAGCGGTGAGCAAGCACTATGGCGCCGTTACCGCCCTCAATGACGTTTCGCTGCAAATCCAGCAAGGTCATACCGTTGCCCTGATCGGACCGAATGGCGCCGGCAAATCGACCCTGGTCGAGATTCTGGTCGGTCTGAAAAAGCCGGACTCAGGCACGGTCAATGTGCTGGGCAATGATGTGGTACGCAATCCGCGCGCCAATGCCGAGCGGATCGGCGTGCAATTTCAGGATTCGCGGCTGTTTGACCAGCTCAGCGTGCGCGATTACCTGCAGCTATTCAAATCGTTTTATGCCCATTGCGTCGACCAGGACCAGCTGGTGGCCCAGCTTGGCCTGCAAGCCAGCCTCGATAAACGGGTGAAGTCCCTGTCGGGTGGTTATAAGCAACGCCTGGCGCTGGCACTGGCCCTGATCAATGACCCGGCCATGGTGTTTCTTGATGAGCCGGCCACCGGGCTGGACCCGATCGTGCGCCGGCAATTCTGGGATTTGATCCTGCAATTGAAGTCCGACAAAAAGACCATTCTGTTTTCCACGCATTACATGGAAGAAGCCAAGGTGCTGGCAGATTATCTGATCATGATTTCGCATGGCCGGATCATTGCTCAAGGCACCCAGGCTCAGATTATTTCCCAGGCAGGTTCCGATTGCGCATCACTCGATGACGCATACAAATTTCACGCACAGGCTGCCGAAAGGGGCGCGTCATGCTGATTCGCGGATTTACCGGATACTTTTTATCTGAAATGAAATTGGCACTGCGTGAGCCCATGGTGCTGTTTTCCCAATTTGCCTTGCCTGTCGCCATGTATGCCTTTTTCGGCATGGTATTCGGCCACGGCCCGTCGCAAATCGGTGCACCGAATTTTTACGATGACTACACCTCCAATTTTGTTGCACTGACCATGTTGAATGTGGCGCTGATGAATATCGGCCCCTCGCTGGTGATTTACAAGGAACGTGGCTTTCTCAAGCTGTTGATGACCACACCGATGGACCCGTCGGCGATCTGGCTGTCTGCCGTGATCAAATCCCTGATCATTTTCCTGGTGGGCTTTGCCGAGCTGGTGCTGGTGGGATGGCTGATGTTCCACAAGTTGCCGGTGCAAAGCGGTGTGCAGATGTTGCTGGCCATTGCCATCAGCGCCTACTGCCTGTTTTCACTGGGCTTCATGCTCGGCGCCATCTTCAAGCTCGCCAATACCGCCTTCGCCGCCAACAGCGTGCTGTTCCAGCTGATGTTGCTGCTGTCGGGCGCCAGCATTCCGCTCGCCGTCATGCCCAATGCCTTGCAGAGCGCCGCCAATATCCTGCCGATGACCCATGTGTTGCAGATCTTGCGCGCCGGCTGGCACGGCCAGCTGTTCGCCCAGGCCAATCTGCTGCCCTGCGTGTTCGCACTGACCACCGGCACGATCTTCGCCTTCACCGCGCGACAACTGTTCCGTCGCTCTTTCACCTGATCGCGCAACGCTACTGAGCAAGCACCTGATCCGGCCTCCCTGTTACCTACTGGTTGAATGAAATTGCGATGAAAGCTCCTGTTCAAGTACTGCCTATAGTCGGACTGCGTGTGGCCGGTGAGTCGGCAAGGCTGATCCGCAGCAATGGCGCCACCGTTGCCCTGCTGGCCGAGGGCGATGCACTGGCCCTGGCCCTGCGCGACACGGCCGCGCGCCTTGCCGCGCAGCTGGAAACCTATATGCCCGGCCTCGACGATGTGGCGCTCAGCCGTAGCCTGCTGCAGGCCAAACGAGATGTATTCAATTTGCGCGCCGTCCGACCGGCCGATCTGGGCCGGATTGCCAGCCTGATCAGTGCTGATCTGCTGCAGGCCCTGCGAGCCTTCGATCAGGAAATCGCACGGCTGCAGCAATGCCGCACTGGCCTGGAGGCCGCCTACCAGGGCGAACTGCTCGACTCGGAAGCCGATCTGCGCCAACTGTGCCAGCGATCCAACCTGGGCAAGGGCATCAGCTACTCGCACCCCGAGCTGTATGCCGAGCTGGAGCGGCTGTTCATCAGCGGCGATCACCACTACGACAGCAAGAAACGCCGCAATCTCGAAGACACGCTGATGCAGTATGCCTTGCGCTGCGTTACCAAGATCAGCCCCTTGTCCTCGTTTACCACCGTGTATTTCGGGCCATGGGCGCAAGACAGCAAGGCCGCCTTCGATGTGGCATTTGCCGGTGACACGCTATCGCTGGTCGAGCTCAAATCAGCCTTGTCGCGGCAATTGCTCGAGCCTTTGCTGAAAAACTATGCACTGGTGCGCAACAGCATGCCGCTGGCGCTGAACCCGACCATCGAAGCGCTCGATGGCGTGCTGAGCTGGCGCACCGTGGCAGCAGGCAGCTTGCTGACCGGCCGCACCTGGGGCACGGCGGAATCGCAGGTGCAGAGCAAGGACAATGCAGTGATCCGCTGCATACGCCATGTGTACAGCCAGGCCGGTGCGACAACGCTATCGGTGAACGATCTGCTTGCCGCCGTGTGCAAGCTGGCACCGAAATTGACAGCCGAGCAGGCCGAAGGGGTGGTCAGACAGCTGTTCGACGTGGGTGCGCTGCTGCCGTATACCGGGCTGCATGAGCAAATGGACCCGCTCGACGCCATCACCTCGGTAGTCGGGCAACTGGGCGGGCCATTGGCTGCGGCCTGCCAAGCACCGCTTTGCGCCATTGCCGCTTTGCTGGCGGAATTCGGCTCAGCGCCCGCCGCACAACGCGGAGAACTGGTCAACGGCATGCGCAATGCGGTTGATGCACTGGCGGCCGCCATCGGCTGCGAGTTGAATCCGAAGATCGCCCAGAGCACCTTCTTTGAAAACTGCTATCTGAAGGCACCGAGCCGCGCACTGAGCCAGGCGGCGCTGGCACCGTTTCACGATGACCTGGCCTTGTTGCTGGAAATGTCGCCACTGCTCGACTTCAACCAGCGCGTATTGTCCGATATGGCCGACTGCTTTGTTGCGCAGTTTGGCGTGGATGGGCGCTGCGACGATATCGAGGCATTTGTTCGCCACTTCGAATCCCACTATCGGCCCGGCACGTTCTTTTCCACCGAGCAGCCCAAGGAAAAAGCACCGCGCTCGCCTGAGACGCGGGCGCAACTGAAGGCCGGCAATGCCTTTATTGCCCTGGTGGCAAACGGCTTGCGCAGCGGTAGCGATGTGGTGCTGGAGCCTGCCGCGATCCGCCACATTCTCGATACCCTGCCGCAATCGGTGCGCCTGCGCTCGGTGTCACATTCCTTCCTCGGCCAGATCTGCCAGCACGATGGCCACAGCCCCAAGCTGGTGGTCAACCAGATACTCGGCGGTCGCGCCAGCATGATGTCGCGCTTTCTCGAATCGGTCAGCGACGAGGAATGCGCTGGCGTGCGGCGTTATCTGAAGGCCTCAAGCCAGCATGGCCGCTATGCCGCCCTGGCCGGCGTGTTCGGTTTCAATGCCAACCGGCACCCGCAACTGGCAGATGAAGAGCTGGATATCGGCGCCTTCGGCCCGGCCTGGCAAGGTAGCCGCAAGCTGGCACTGTCGTCCCTGCGCCTGCGTTACGACGCCGCCCATCACGGCATGCGCTTTGAAGATGCAGACGGCCAGCCGCTCGACATCTGGTACCAGGGCTTCCTGATTCCCTCGCTGCTGCCGCCGGTACATCGTGCGCTGGCCCTGGCGCTGACCGACGGCCATATCAATTTCTCGTTCAGCGCGCTGGTGGATGGCGGCGTAGCCGCCGGTGACCGGGTTACCGTCCTGCCGCGGGTATCGCTGGGCAAGCTGGTGCTGATGCGCCGCACCCATGTATTTCCCACCCCCTTCCTGCTTGATCCATCGCTCAAGCCATTCGAATTCTTCATGGCGTTTCAAGCCTGGTGGCAAGCGCACGGGCTGTCCCGCTCCTTCTATGTGCGCCTGTTGCCGCTCGATACCGATCCGGCCGCCAATCCTGCCTGGTGGAACCTCAATCCCAAGGACATGAAACCGTTCTATGTCCGCTACGACAACCCGCGTCTGGTGCGCTTGCTGCAGCGCGCCATGAAAAAGAACCGCCTTCCGCTGTTCATCACCGAAGCGTTGCCGGACATCGATGACCAGCATGTCACCGTCGCCGATGAACCACGGGTGGCAGAAATCCATTTTGAACTGTCGCATCCGGGCTACCGGAGCACCAAGCCAGCAAACGCACCCTTGCCGACCAATGAACTGGTGGAGGCTTGAGCATGTGGAACACCGTCAGCATTGTTTATTTCGGCGACCAGCTGGTCGCCAGCCTGCAGCAGCCGCTGCGTGCCGTGATCAGCGCGCTGCGTCAGCACGGCGTGGAACGCATCATGCTGCTGCCTCGCTGGAAATTCGGTCCACACCTCGATCTGGTGGCGGACTGCACAGCGGAGCAGTTTGAAACGCTGGTATTGCCGCTGTGCCAGCAACAGTTCGGCGACTGGATGGCCAGCCATCCGTCCACCACCACGCTCGATCCGCTCGACTACGAAACGCTGTCGCAGCGTCTCGCCCTGGTGGAACTGGAAAGCGGACCCTATCTGCCACTGCTGCCCAATAACAGTGTGCTGCGTGGCGACTATCAGCCGGCGCGGGCCTTGAAGCTGCCGCAGATTGCCAAGGCGAAAGAAACCTTCCTGTGCGACACGCTGGACCTGAGCCTTGACCTGCTGGCGGCGAGGCAAGGCGATCGTGACGGTGAGCAGTTCCTGCTGCTGTTGATGGCGATGATGGCCAGCATGGGCCAGCGCTATCGGCAAGGCGGCTTGTCGCGCGGCTATCTGTCTTATCGCTCGCACGCCGAGTATTTCTTCACCCTCTACGACAATGCCGCAGGTGCCGTGCGCCAGCAGTTCGACCGGCTGGACAGCAAGCTGGCACAGCAGGCCGACGCGGTAGTGCGTGCCGTGTGTGCTGCTACGCCCGAGCAGCTGCCGCTATCAGTCGAACTGCAAAGCTTGCTGCAGCGCTGGGAGCGGGTGCTGGACGAAACCGCGCGCAGCAACGAGGCGATCGTCGCCGAACACTATGTGGCGCTGCTGGCATCGGACACGCTGGATCGGCTGGCTAGCGAGGCCTCCGACCATATTCCGGCCCGGATCGTCACGGCCTCGCGAGAACGCGGTGCCGGCCCGGTAATGCAGGCCATGACCCAGGCCGAAGGGCAAAGGGTGCTGCAGTCGCCGGAATTCATGGCCTACCGCACCACCGTCAATTTTTTCTATTACCTGCTGCCCTTGCTGGGCATCTCGCCAATGAAGAAGTTCTGCCTGTGCCATCTGACTGCCAATGCGGTGGAGCGGGTACTGGGCACCTCCTGGCAACAGATCCTGGGGATTGGTCAAGCAAACGGAGCCGAGCATGCAGTCAATCATTGATGCCAGGCAGCTGCGCCTGAAGCACCATGTATTTTTCAAGGAAGTGCCGGACGGCGTGCTGTTCGACGCCGGTCGCCGCTCCTTCATCCTGCGCAATGCGGCCAGCTATCCACTGATCGCCCGCATCATCCAGCTGATGGATGCCGGCCGCACCTTGTCGGATATCCACGCCGCCTTGCCGACCAGCTGCCATGGCCTGTTCGACAACCTGATCCGCACCCTGCAGGCACACGATATGGTGCAGCAGGCTGTTGATGACACGCGGCTGACCGTGCCTGCCCACGCACAGCAGCTGTGGCGCTATCTGCAGGACAATCTGTCCGCCGCCGATTGCGCTGCGCGCTTTGCCGGCTGGCAGCAGGAAACCGTGCTGCTGGTCGGGGCAGGGTATGCGCTCAAGGCGGCAATCAATGCCTTGTCGGATGCCGACACCGGCCATATCGCCCTGGCCTGGCAAACCGGTATCGCAGCACAGCCGCAGCGCGAGGAGCTGGACAGCGTATTGAACCGCCATGGTCGCAGCGAAGGGCGCAGCTACCGCTGGCTGGATCCGGAGGCTGACTGGCCGGCTCGCTGCGGGCTGGTGATCTATGCATCCGACACCTGGCAACCGGCCATGGCCGAGCGCTGTGCGCAATTTGCCGCGCAGATGGGCGCACAGTGCGTACTTGCTGCCGTACGCGGGCAACACGGCCTGGTGATGGCGCCCACTGCCGGCAGCCTGCCTGCCTTGCCATCCAGCCTGCCCGATAGCGAGGAACAGAAGGCACACTCACCTGCCAGTTGCGCCTTGCTGGGTTGCCTTGCGGTACACCATGGCTTGCAGCTGTATTTCGGCCTGCGGCATGCCAGCCTGCCCGGTCACGTCCATGCCGTTTCGCCCTGGCTGGAGGTAAGCGAACATCCCCTGCATCAGAGTCGGTCTGCCGCTGCCCCGGTATCGCCCGCCACGGTGCAACTGCCGAAGGATCGCGAGCTGAGCCAGTATGAACAGCTGCGCATCGCCACCGCACCATGGTTCGACCCCTTGCTTGGCCGCTTCGATCTGACACCGAGCCAGCAACTGCGGCAGGTGCCGCTGTTTCACGAAGCCATTGCGGTGCGCAGCGCCGGCCAAGCCGCCAGCCAGCTCGCCGTAGGCTGGGGCTGCGATGCCGAAGAAGCCGGTTTGCGCGCACTGGCCCATGCCTTTGCCCTTGCCGCCGCTGCGGATATGCCGGGCAAGGCTTTCCTGGCCGCATTCGATTACCAGAGCTGGTACGACAACGCGCTGGCTCATGCTTTGGTGGCAAGGCCGGAATTTGCCGGGCAATGCCACAGTGTCCAGTTCGATCCGGCCAAGGTACACGGCGAAAAGGTGCAGCTGCTTGCCCGCCTGCTTCGCCTTTACCAACCGGCAGCCCTGCGCATTCGCCTTCATACCGTGCCCGGCCTGCCGGCCTGCCTTGCCGAATGCCATGCCGGCGAGCAACTGCTGGCCTCGGCCATCGGCACTACGCCCTTGCAAGCCATGGAACAGGCCCTCGGCGAAGCCTGCAGCCGCTGGCAACTGCGCGAGCTGGCGGCGGCCTATGGCGAAGTGAGTGCCTTTGCCGGCAAAGCAGCGAACGAGCTTGCCACGCCGCAGGAATGGCTGGCAGCACCACCCTCCATCAATCCCGGCCTGCTCGCTTCGCTGACCCTGCACACCCAGTTCTGGCGCGCAGGCTCCCTGCCGCTGAACACCTATTGCGGCCATATCAGCATTGTCGAGGGCAATCTCCATGGCTAAACCGGCTGCGCAGCACTGCATGCTGCATGACAACAATGCACTGGCCCTCGCCCTGGCCGACCAGCTGCCGGCCGCTGCGCTGCATCTGCTGGATGCCACGCCCGCGCTTGATGCACCGGCCGACCTGGTGATCGTGCATGCCGCCGGCGAGCGCTGGCCCTTGCTGGTTGCGGCCCAGCAACGGGCACGCGAGCAGTCACTGACCACCTTGTTCGTCACGGTCGAGCCAGATTCGGTATGGATCGGCCCGTTGGTACGACCCGCTGCGGCAACCTGCTTTCACTGCCTGAAATCCTGGCTGGCGAACAATCACCGTGATGGCTATCGCTGGTACAACCAGGCACAGCCCACCGTGCGCAAGGTGTCGACCGCTCCGCTGGCTCCGGCTGCCATCCTCGCCTACCAGACTTTGATGGCGCATCTGCTGGAACAGCTGGCTGCCGGCGACAGTGCCGGACTCGATGCTGCGGTATGGCGGCTGGATCTGGAAAGCCTGTGCAGCCGGCGCCATCGCTTGCTGCCCTGGTCCGGTTGCCCTTCCTGTCCCGCCCTGCCCGACGATAGCGCCGAGCTGGCCGAGCTGACGCTGCAGCCTCGCCTGAAAGCCCATGCCGATGCCGATCGCCAGGACAACCCGCTGCTGGATCTGCCGGCAATACGCGAGCACTTTGTCGACCGGCGCACCGGTCTGGTGCCGCATGTGTTTCATGACCTCAGCTCGCGCCTGATGCCGATGTTTGCCGCCGAGATGCCCATCGCCGATAGCGACACCATCGAGGTCGGTTACGGCCGCTCCGAAACCCGCCAGGGCTCGGAAATGGTGGCGGTGCTGGAAACGCTGGAGCGCTATGCCGGCCATGCACCACGCGGCAAGCGCACCACGGTGCGCGCCTGCTATGCCGAACTGGGCGATCAGGCGATCGACCCGCGCAGCTTTATCCTGCATGCGCCGGAGCAAGCCGCCGAACCCGGTTATGCGCTGCACCGCTACGACGATCATCTGGTGTTCGACTGGGTGTGGGGCTATTCCTTCCGTCGGCAACAGCCGGTGCTGGTGCCGGAACAGCTGGTCTATTACTGGCTGCCGGCACGGCCGGGCCGGCCGGCCAACCGCTTTGTGTTCGATACCTCCAGCGGCTGCGCCCTGGGCGGTTCGCTGGAAGAATCGACACTGTATGGCCTGTTTGAAGTGCTGGAGCGCGATGCCTATCTGACCACCTGGTACAACCGCCAGCCACCGGTCGAGGTCGATCTCGACAGCATCGCGCATGAGCCGATCCAGGCATTGCGGGCCCGAACCCAGTCCGAAGGGTTCGAATTGCATGTCTACGATATCCGCCACGATATCGACGTGCCGGTGTTCTGGGCCATGATCGTCGACCCGCGACCCGATGCACCGGTCAAGTCGTATTGCGCGGCAGGTGCACATCTGCGCCCGGAGCGGGCGATCTATAGCGCCCTGGTCGAAGTCAGCACCTCGATGGGGGTCTACCAGCGCAGCCTGCCTGCCTTGCGCGACAAGGCACAGGCCATGCTCGACGACGGCAGCCGCGTGCAGGCGATGTCCGACCATGTCTTGCTGTACAGCCTGCCCGAAACCTACCCGCGCCTGCAGTTCCTGCATCAAGGGCCTGGCGCGTCGCTGGCCAGCCTGCATCCGCAACGGCCACGCCAGCAGGATCTGACTGCCGAGTTGCGCGAGCAGATCGACAAGGTTCTGGCGGTGGCCGAGGACGTGATCGTGGTGGACCAAGGCTTCGAGCAGTTGGCCGAGCATGGCCTGAGCTGCGCCAAGGTGCTGGTACCGGGCTTGCTGCCGATGACCTTCGGCCATCAATACCGGCGCGTATCGCTGGCACGGCTGGACAAGGCGGCCCGCCATGCGCAGGCAAAACCGGTGATGTCGCTGGCCGATATCAATCCGTTTCCGCATAACTTTCCCTAAGAAACGGCGCCGCCATGACCACCATGATTCAAGCCGATGCCTGGGTGCTGGGCAGCTACCGCAAGCTCGATGCGCTCGACGTACCGGCCTTTCACGGCAACGGGCTGGCAGCGGCTCAGGCGCCGCGCCGCCATAGCCGGGCGGCCCGCCTGCTGCCGCTCACGACGCGCTGGCCACAGCAGTTGCAACGCTTCGCCGACTTTGTTGCCGGCAAACCGGCCACCGGCCTGTCGACCGATAGCGCCCTGCAGATCGTGCTGCGCTACTGCGCCTCACCCTTGCGCCATGAGCCGCTCAATTCCTATCGACTGCATCGTGCAGTCGCTTCGACCCGCAGCTTCTTCCCGCTGCAATTGCAGCTGCTGGTGCGCGGGGAGGACGGGCAGCTGCGCCGCTACCGTTACCTGAGCGAGCATCACGCGCTGGAAGAAGTCGCGCTGGCCGCCCCGGCGCCCGAGCTGCCAGCGAATTGCAATATGGCCATCATCGGCGTGGGCCGCTATTGGCTGATGGCCGGCAAATACGCCGAGTTCACCCCGTTTGCGGTGACGCTGGAGGCCGGCATGGTGCAAGCGCAGCTTGATCATCTGACCCGCATGGTCGGCTGGCAGACCGAGCCGCTGACCATTAGCGATGGCCGCTGGCATCAGGCGCTGGGCCTTGCCGATATGGAAAGCCTGGGTGTGGCGATCGGCATCCGGCTCGCCACGCCATGGCAGCCACCCGTTGCAAGCCATTCGGCCATGGTTGCCGATTGGCAGCCAGCGAGCGGCATTGCGCAACGGTTTGGCCGCCTGGCGCAACTGGCAGCCTTGTTCGATCCGGCGGCAAACCGGTCGCCCGGCACCCGCCATCCGGCCCCACCGGCAGCGCCGGCGCCCGTCGAACCGGCGCAGCTGAAACTGGGTGCCGCTGGCGAACGCGAGGTGTTGACGGTGCTGGCCGAGCGCAGCTCGGGCAATGACGCGGTCGGCTTCGCACCGATAGCACCGCCAAGCGATCGCGCAGCGTTTGAACAGCTGATGGCGGTGTGGCAGGCGCTATCGCAGCAGCGACAACGCCTGCCAGGCGAGGAGGCACTGACGGTAAGCGTGGCCTGGCTCAATCCGGCCGGCGAGCCGATCGGCCTGTATGACCTGCAGGGCCAGCCGCTGCACGGCCAGGCTGATCCTCGTGCCTTTGTCCGCCAGCTGGAGGCCAGCCTGCCGCACCAGCTGTTCCGCTTCAATATGGCCGCGCTGTCCTATGTGTTCCTGATCGGTGCCGACATTCCGGCCGCCACCGCGCGGCATGGCGACTTTGCCCTGCGCCGCTTGCATCTGGCGGCCGGCGCCGTGGCACAGGACATCAGCCTGGCCCTGACCGCCTTCGGCATGTTTGCCCGACCGGTCCGCATGCTCAAGGAGATGGACCTGGCCAGTAGCTGGAATCTGGCCGACTACCCCGTCTATCAGCTTCTGGCGGGTTTCAATCGCAGTGCCAACTGGGCAATGGAGTTGATGTGAACATGAATAACGATTGGTATTGCCTGCATGTATTTCTGTCGGACCATGAGGCCGGCACTGAATTCCTGCTCGACTGGCTGCAGCCCAAGGTGCGGCAGCTCGGCGAGACCGGAGCCAGCCGTGGCTGGTTTTTCCTGCGCTACTGGCACGGTGGGCCGCATTTCCGTATCCGCTGGAAGGGCTTGCATGGAGAAACCCGCCAGTCGCTGCATGCCGATGCGGTGCAGGCGGCACAACACTGGTCAGCCAGCAATCCGCCCAGCCGCGAAGCCTACTACGCGCTGCATACCTTCGATGGCCAGCCGGAAGATGTGGCCAGCCTGCCATGGTGGGACGAGGGCTCGGTAGCCGAGCTGCCCTATGAGCCGGAATGGGATCGCTATGGCGGCGAGCTTGGCACCGAGGTCAATGAAGCGCTGTTCGAGCTGTCCAGCAATATCAGCCTGGCGGTGATACGCGCCAGCCAGCACGATCTGTCGCGGCGGATCAGCCTGGCCCTGCCGCTGATGTCGGCCTCGGTATTGGCCTTCGACCCGAAGGGGAGCAGCCTGCGCGAATTTTTCCAGCGCTATGCCAACTACTGGCAAGCCATTGCCGGCGACAGCGCCGCCAGCCCGCATGCGCTGGCCGGCGTAGCCCAACATGCACAGGCGCTGCGCGCGCAGATTGTGCGCATAGCGGCCGGCAGTCCGGCCAAGGGTGCGGAAGCGATGTGGGTGCAGGGTTTGCAGCAGGCGTTCCGGCGCTTTGACGCCTTGCGCGAGGCCGGCCAGCTGCGCTCGCCGCTGTTTGCCGGGCCGGTACGCGATGCGCGCCAGTTTGAAGATGCCGTCTTCAGCATGCTCAGCTCGCAAATCCACATGATGAACAACCGCCTCGGTTTTGCACCGGCCCATGAATACCTGCTGGCGCAATCGCTGATTCGTGCAGCCGATCTGCTGCGCAGCCAGGACAGCCAGGCGCAGATCGCGCTCGCCACAGCCATCGCCTGAGCCAGAGGACAACCATGAGCTATCTGACCCTGATTTTCGATCAGCTACGTGCCCACAAGGGGCGCAGCGCCCTGTTGCTGCTCACCGTGCTGATTGCCTTCTTTGTGTTCGGCATGCTGGGCACGCTGTATTTCTCGATGAATAGCGGTAGCGATGAAGTGGCATCGATGCGCCTGATCATGACCAACCAGGCCGGCATGACCACGCCCTTGCCGATGGCTTACCGGCAGAAGATCCAGGCGATCGCCGGGGTGAAGGAGGTGGGCTATGCCACCTGGCTGGGCAGCTATTACCAGGATCGGCGCCAGGCTGTGCTGACCTTTGCGGTCGAGCCGGCCACCTGGTTGCGCCAGCATCCGGATATGGCATTGAGCGAGGAAGATGCCGCACGGTTTCTGCGCCAGAAAAACGGCCTGTTGGTCAGCGAAGCCCTGGCGCGCAAATTCAACTGGAAGGTCGGCGACAGCATTCCGCTTGGCTCCATCCTGTATGAGCCGCCAGCCGGCGAACCGAGCTGGCGCTACCAGGTTTCCGGCATCTATGTCAGCAAGGATTCGGGCGGGGGACGCAATTACATGATCACCCACTACGACTACCTGAACGAGAACCGCCAGTTCTGGCGCGACACCACCGGCGCCTTTATGGTGACCGCGCAGCCCGGAGTGAAGATCGACGAGCTGGGATCGCGTATCGACGCCTATTTTGCCCAATCGGAAGCGCGCACCCTGTCGGCCACCGATCGCGCCTTCCATATGGATTTCTTCGCCCAGTTCGGCGACATCCTGTTCCTGATCAAGTGCGTGGTCGGCTCGGCCTTTGCGTCGCTGCTGCTGATCGTCTCGTCAACCGCAGCCCTGACCATCCGGCAACGCACTCGCGATCTGGCGGTGCTCAAGGTGGTCGGCTTTCACCGTCGGCAGATCATGGCCCTGGTGCTCGGCGAGATCTTGCTGCTGACCTTTGCCGGCGGCCTGCTCGGCCTTGGCGGCGCCGCCCTGTTCAATGCCGCGCTGACCGGCGCCATTCCCGAATACCTGCCCGACATCGTCATGCCCTGGCCGGTCGTGCTGCAGTCGCTGCTGATCATGATGCTGCTGGGTCTGGTAGCGGCCTGCCTGCCGGTATTGCTGGCGCTGCGCACCCGGCCGGTGCAGGCCTTTTCGATTGAAAACTGAGGGAATGATGATGAAACAGTATGTCGTGTTGCTGCAGATTTCCCTGGCCAGCCTGCGGCGCGCCCACTGGGCATCCTTGACCATCGTGATGTGCGTGGCGGTGGTGGTGCTGGTGCTGCAGGGCTTTCTGGCAATGATTGCCGGCTTTGAACAATCGGCGAAAAACACCGGAGCTGCCGATGTGGCGGTGGTGCTCGATGCACAGGCTACCTCGGAGAACAGCAGCAATATCACCCGGGAGCAACTGGAAATCATCAAGAGCATGCCGGCGCTGCGCGGACCGGATGGCCGTGCGCATATTTCGCCTGAGCTGACCGCCATCGTCGGCGGCAGCCGCGCCGGCGACAAGGTACGCATCAATATGACCCTGCGCGGACTTGGGAAGGAGGGCATCGCCCTGCGCCGGGGCTTTCAGCTGCTGCAGGGTCGGCTGCCTGCGCCTGCCAGCCGCGAGATCATCGTCGGCCGCCGCCTGATGGCCGAAGTGGAAGGTCTGGCGCTGAACCACAGCATTCGCCTTGGCAGCAGCGACTGGCGCGTAGTGGGCGTGTTCGCGCTGGAAGGCAATCTGTTCGAGTCGGAAATCTGGAGCGATCTGGCTTCGGTACAGGATGCTTTCAACCGCGCCAATCAATACCAGGCGATTCGCATCGGTTTGCCCGATGCGGCAGCCCTGGCCGGGGCAGCGGCGCAGAGCAGCAGTGATCCACGGCTTGGCCTGCAGCTGATGAGCGAGCACGAGTATCTGCAGGCGCAGGCTTCCAGCGGCGTATTCCTGGCGCAGTACTTCGGCTGGCCACTGGCGCTGATGCTGGCGCTCGGTGTGGTAGCCGGCATTTACAACGTCATCCAGATTTCCATCCAGGGCCGCAGCCGCGCCAATCGTATCCTGGGCCAACTCGGTTTCGGCCGCTGGCCGCTGTTTGCCAGCCTGCTGTCCGAATCGGTCCTGCTGTCCCTGCTCGGCGCCGCCCTGGGCAGCCTGCTCGCCTATGTGCTGATTGATGGCCTGGTGACCTCGACACTCAGCGTCGGCTTCACCACCCGTACTTTCTCGTTGCGGCTGCAGCCGCACATCCTGCTGCAGGCAGTGCTGCTGGCGACAGCGATCGGCATTTGCGGCGGCATCCGGCCGGCCTGGCAAGGCTCGGCCAGTACGGCGAAATAAG
>NZ_JAYRLZ010000390.1:0-2996 GCF_041904975.1 Chitinimonas sp.
ATGCCATCCAGCGGTGACAACCGGCCCATCAACACAAAATAGCGACCCTTGTAAGCTAGGGTTTGCTCCATGCGCATCAGGTCGGCGGGCATTTCCACTACGCACAGCTGCTTTTCATTGCGTGCCGGGTCGGCACACAGCTCGCATAGCGTCGAT
Organism: Chitinimonas sp.; assembly: GCF_041904975.1. NCBI lineage: Bacteria > Pseudomonadati > Pseudomonadota > Betaproteobacteria > Neisseriales > Chitinibacteraceae > Chitinimonas > Chitinimonas sp. The sequence continues at coordinate 157 of NZ_JAYRLZ010000390.1, forward strand.
TCGGTGAAGGTATTGCACAGCTGGCAATTGCGCAGGCGGGTCAGCGCGCTTGCCAGAGCCTGGGCTAGTTGCCCGGCGCCAGCTTGGTCGCGTTGCAAGAGATGGTAGGCCATACGCTGTGCCGATTTCGGGCCGACACCGGGCAGCACACGGAGTGCTTCGACCAGTTGATTGAGCACGGATGGGGTTTTCACAGCGATAGTGCTTTCTGGTGTATCACAGTCTCATTGGCTGAGCGCTGTTGCCGCAGGCGCCGATGCGGCAGGCATTCAAAACGTAGCAGAGTAGGTGCTTGTCGGTAGCCCCAAGGCGGGCAATCCGCCTTGGGGTGATTGGCAGGGGCAAGATGGTACGGAGGGCGCCTTGGCCACAAGGGCGTGGATCGATGCTAGTGGCCGCCCCGTCTATTCAAGCATCCCGACCACTCAGGCGGGACGGTTGCCTGGCCTTAGAAAGGCAGCTTCATGCCGGCTGGCAGATTGAGGCCGGCGGTAAAGCCTGCCATTTTCTCCTGGGTGGTTTGCTCGGCGCGACGCTGCGCATCGTTGAAAGCTGCGGCAATCAGGTCTTCCAGCATCTCCTTGTCATCGTCCAGCAAGCTTGGATCGATGCTGACCCGGCGCACGATGTGGTGGCAGGTCATGGTGATCTTGACGAGACCAGCGCCGGCGACACCTTCCACCTCGACTTCGCCCAGTTGCTCCTGGGCTTTTTTCATATTTTCCTGCATTTGCTGGGCTTGTTTCATCAGATTGCCCAGACCGCCTTTGTTGAACATGGCTGCTCCTTGTTGAAAATGAATGGATGGCACTCAGGCTGCAGGAGCCTGGGGACGTATCGAGTCGGGTACGATGGTTGCGCCAAAATCGACCATCAAGGCTTGCGCAAATGGATCGGCATTGATCGCCGCTTCCGCCGCGGCAATTCCTGCTTGGCGTTCTCGCTGCAGCTGTGCCGCCGGTGTGGCTTCGGCGCCGCCGCCAACGGTAATCTGCAGACGGATCGGTGTGCCAAGGTGTTCGCTTAGCGCGTATTCGAGTTTTTCTTTGTAGTCGGCGCCAGCAACCACTTTGTGTGCATCCGGCACACCGAGATGAAATTGCCGCTCATCAAAATGGTTAAGCACCGCATGCTGAGCCAGCATGCCTGCCAGGCCGCCCGGGCGCATTTCGCTGATCAGCTGTGCCCAGTCGCCGCTGAATTGCCGATTGGGACGGGTGTCAGGTGGTTCGCTTGGTGCGGCTGGGGCCGTGTTGGTAGTGGTGACTGCTGTCCGGGCTACCTCGATCGACATTGCCTGCTCGTGCGTTTGCATGGCCGCGCCAGGGAAGGCTGTGGCCTCAGCGGCTGGTGGCGCAGTTGGCGCGGCGACTGGTGCACTGTTGGCTGCGGCAGACGTGGCATGTGCCGGCGTCGGCATGTCCAGCTTTGCTGGAATGCCGTTGCTGGGGGCAAAGGCCAGCATGCGCAATAGTGTCATGCTGAGCCCGGCGAATTCGTCCGGTGCCAGCGGGAGGTCGCGGCGACCATGGAGGGCTATTTGATAATTGAGCTGCAGCGCTTCCGGGCTGAAGGCGCTAGCCAAGCTACTTAGCGCATCGAAGTGCGGCAAATCGTGCGCAATGGCACCAGGCACGCTGACATACAGCGCCAGCTGATGCAGCAGCGAGGCCAGTTCATGCAAGGCGGCGTCGGCGCTGATACCCCGTTGACTGAGCTGTTGCGCCAGTGCGATGACGGTAGCGCCATCTCTGTTTGCCAGGTGGGTGAGCAGGGCAAACAGGTAGGAGCGATCCACCGCGCCCAGCATGGCACGCACGCCGGCCTCCTCAACCCGTCCTGAGCCATAGGCAATCGCTTGGTCCAGCAAGGAAAGGGCGTCGCGCATACTGCCTTCGGCAGCATGGCCAAGCAGCGTCAACGCGGAGGGCTCGTAGGGAATCTGTTCCGCATCGAGTACTCGCAGTAAATGTTCGCTTACCTGCTGCGGAAGCATCTGCCGCAGTGAAAACTGCAAGCAGCGTGACAGGATGGTCACTGGCACCTTTTGCGGATCGGTGGTGGCCAGAATGAACTTCACGTGGCCGGGCGGCTCCTCCAGCGTCTTCAGCATGGCGTTGAAGGCGCTCTTGGAGAGCATGTGCACTTCATCGATGATGTAGACCTTGAAACGACCTTGCGTCGGTGCGTACTGCGCGTTGTCGAGTACTTCGCGGATATTGTCGATGCCGGTGTTGGAGGCGGCGTCGATCTCCAGCAAATCGACAAAGCGGCCGGCATCGATCTGTGCACAGGCGCTGCATTGACCGCAAGGTGTGGCGGTGATGCCGGTTTCGCAGTTCAGTGACTTGGCCAGGATTCTTGCGATGGTGGTTTTGCCTACGCCGCGCGTCCCGGTGAGTAGGTAGGCGTGATGCAGGCGCTGCTGCTCCAGGGCATTGCTCAAGGCCTTGATGACATGCTCTTGGCCGACGAGTGTGCCGAACGATTTGGGGCGCCATTTCCTGGCAAGGACTTGATAGCTCATGGCGGCGATTCTAGCAGAACACGCGTTGCCGGCATTTTTCGCCAAGCGTCGGCGTAATTTCCAGATCACTAATCTTATATATGCAATTGAAAGCTGCTGATTCAGCGGCGTGAAGCGGGCGATGGGTTCCGACTAAAAATCTTTCGGATTTCTGCTATTGAAAATCAACGACTTATGAACTTTTTTAAGATTTTTGCGATTAGGGTGTTGACGGTTTTCGGGGTGGTGCGTATAGTTCGCTTCTCTGCTGCTGACGCAGACAAAAACGAAGCGAAACGAATGAGTGTAGCTGAGTTGATGTGCGAAGGCAAAT
>NZ_JAYRLZ010000391.1:0-2966 GCF_041904975.1 Chitinimonas sp.
CCATGCCGCATGGGCCGGCGCTGATGAAGGTGCAGGTAGTGCAGCTGCAGGCATCGAGCGATGCGGCGCCTCAGCTACTGTTCGGCCGCATCGTGGCGCGCCGGCCTGCCTTGCTGTTTGCCGCGCAAGACGGCTTGCGGGTGGAAAAAGTGCTGGTCGAGCCGGGCCAGACGGTGACAGCCGGCCAGGCGCTGATCGAGCTGGATCGCCGTGGCCTGTTGCTGGAACAACAGCAGGCCGGGCAAACCGCACAGCGTGCGGCAGCCCAGCATGCGGCGGCACAGGCGCAGCTGGCCCAGGTGGAAGCGCGGCTTGCCGCCATTGCCGACGAGGCGCGCCGCTATGGTTCGGTGGCTGATAGCGGGGCAGTCAGCGATAGCGAGCTGATCGCCCGCCAGGCCCAGCTCAAACAGGGGGAGCGCGAGCGTGATGCGGCGCGCCAGTCGGTACTGGCGGCGCAGGCCGAGCAGGCAGCGGCGCAGGCGCAGGCGGCATTGGCGCAGCAGCGCGCCAGCGACGCGGTGTTGCGCGCACCGATTGCCGGCGTGGTGAGCGAGCGGCGGGCGGAGCAGGGCATGCTCACCGATCGCGCCAGCGGCCCCTTGCTGCGTATTGCAGCGGCGAATGATCGCGAATTCGAAGCCAGCATCGACCCCAGCCAGGCGCAGTGGCTGCGCGGCGCCTCGTCTATCCGCGCCCAGGTGCAGATCGACGGACAGACAGCTGTCGGGACGATACGCGCGGTGGACGACAGCATGGGCGAGCAAAGCCGCCGTGGCGTGCTGCGCATCAGCCTCGACGCGGCGAAGCCGCTGCCCTTGGGGCGTGCCGCCACCGCCATGCTCGCTGGCAGCGGCCAGCCCGGCATTGCCCTGCCGGCATCAGCCATTCAGTTTGATCCGGCGCCCTGGGTGCTGGTGGCCGATGCCAAGGGCAAGCTGGAAAAGCGACCGGTGCAGCTGATCGGTAGCGGCACCTTGGCCAGTGGCGGCGTCAAGGCGGGCGAGCAGGTGGTGCTGAATATGGCGGCCTTGTTGAGCCCGGGCCAGATCATCGAGCCGGTGCTGGCCGGCAATGCGCCGCCCAGCCATAGCAAGGGAGCCAAGCCATGAAGCTGAAGGTGTCGAGCTGGGCGATCAGCAATCCCACACCGGTGATCCTGCTGTTCTTGCTGCTGGCGCTGGCGGGCATGATGGCGCTGGGCAAGTTGCCGATCGCCGGCAACCCGCGGGTGGAATTGCCGATTGTATCGGTGCTGGTATCGCAGCCGGGCGCCTCGACCGAGGAGCTGGAAGGCAATGTCGCACGCCGCCTTGAGGACGCGGTGGTGGGCGTGGCTGGCATCAAGCATATGAGCACCAGCATTGCCAATGGCACGGTGGACCTGACCATCGAGTTCATGCTGGAAACGCCGGTGGATCGGGCAGTTAGCAATGTGCGCGATGCGGTGGCCATGGTGCGGCCGCAGCTGCCATCCAGCGTCAGCGAGCCGGTGGTATCGCTGCTCGATATCAGCGGCGGTGCGCTGCAGAACTATATGGTGCGCTCCGACACCCTGAGCGAGGCGGAACTGAGCCGTCTGGTGGACGAGCGGGTGGTGCCGCGCCTCTTGGCCGTGCCGGGGGTGGGGCAGGTGAAGCGCGAGGGCGGCAGCCAGCGCGAATTCCGTGTGGAGCTGGACCCGGCGCGCATGGTGGCGGCCAATCTGTCGGTGGGCGAGGTATTGCGCCAGCTGCGTGGTGCCGAACTGAATGCGCCGGCCGGCATGGTGAGTACCGGTTCGGGCAGGCTGATGCCGATACGGGTGATGGGCGCCAGCCACTCACTGGCTGAGCTGGCACGCCGCCCCATCGCGCTGGCCGGCGGCAAGACCGTGGCGCTGGGCGAGTTGGGCCGGGTGCTCGACAGCGAGGGCGAGGCGAGCGATTTTGCCCTGCTCAATGGCCAGCCCGGCATGGGTCTGGCGCTGTACAAAAAGCGCGGTGCATCGGAATTGACGCTGGCCAGCGGCGTGAGCAGCGCGATCGCCCAGCTGGCGGCAGAAGAGCCGCGCCTGAAGATCGAGCAGTTTTACGATGGTGTCGAATACACCCGGCAGAGTTTTGAAGGCGCGCGCGATACCTTGATCGAGGGGGTGGTGCTCACCGTGCTGGTGGTATGGCTGTTCCTGCGCAATCTGCGCGCTACCGCCATCGCTGCCGCCGCCATTCCACTGTCGCTGCTGCCTACCTTTGTTGCCATGCACTGGCGCGGCTTTCAGCTCGATTCGGTAACGCTGCTGGCCTTGATCCTGGTGATCGGCATTCTGGTTGACGATGCCATCGTCGAAATCGAAAACATCGAGCGGCGGATCGAGGCGGGTGAAACGCCCAGGCAGGCAGCCATGGTCGGTGCCGATGCCCTGGGGCTGGCGGTACTGGCCATCACCCTGACCATTGTCGCGGTGTTCCTGCCGGTGAGCTTTATCAATGGGGTGGTCGGCAAGTATTTCACTGCCTTTGGCCTGACTACTACCTTTGCCGTGCTGGCCTCGCTGGTAGTGGCTCGGCTGCTCACGCCGCTGATGTGTGCGCACTGGCTCAAGCCCAAGCATCATGCCAAACCGGCGCCGTCGGCCATGGAGCGCGGCTATGCACGGGCACTTTCCTGGGCGCTGGCGCACCCGCGCCGCGCGCTTGCCGGCGGCGGTGCCGTGCTGCTGCTGACCCTGGGTCTGTTGGCGATGATTCCCAGCGGCTTTTTGCCCAAGACCACCGCCGCCTCGCTCGATGTGCAATACCGCATCGCACCCGATGCGCCGCTGTCCGAAGGCCTGCGCGCAGCGGAAACCCTGCGCCATGCCCTGCATGGCCTGCCTGATGTCAGCGGGGTGTTCGCCCATCAGCAAAGTGGCGCCGATAGCGGCAAGCTGACCCTGCTGCTGGTGCCGAAAAACCAGCGCAGCCTGCCACAGAGCGAGCTGGAGG
>NZ_JAYRLZ010000075.1:0-16841 GCF_041904975.1 Chitinimonas sp.
CGGCGCTTTTTTATTGACCCCTATGCGCGGGTCAAACAGACGGCCGCCATACCGGATTTCGCAACAATCAATTGATTTCAACAGGCATTCTTATTGCGAGAGCAATTCGGCATAGTGACGTCACCGCACCGAAACCACTCATTGGAGACCGCCATGACCGACATCACCATGTTCCATACCTCTACCTGCCCGTTCTGCGTACAAGCCGAGTCCCTGCTGCGCCGCAAGGGGATAGACAGCATCAACAAGGTCAATATCGGCCAATCGGTGCAATTGCGGGATGAAATGATCGCCCGAACCAATCGTCGTACCGTGCCGCAGATTTTTATCGGCGACCGGCATATCGGCGGCTATGACGACTTGGCCGCGCTAGAGCGTAGCGGCGAGCTCTCCGCCCTGCTCGGCAAATAGGTACAGGCGTAACCGGCTGCTTTACACTGCAGCCATGCGACGCAACGCAATTACCATTCTTGGCTTGTCGATCATTCACTTGATAGCCAGCTTACTCGCCTTCATGTGGTCGTTCGGGGTAACGAGCGACCGTTTTGATGGCCGCAAAGTAAGCTGGCTTTCAGCGCATTTTGCCGACGCTGCCTCAAGCCTGCTCAATTGGCCACTGCACACACTGCTGGACTTCGGATGGCTGCAAGGACTTCATTCGAACGCACTGTACTGGCTGCTTTCCATCATGCAGAGCCTGCTATGGGGCGCGATCGCGCTACTGCTGTTTCGTTGGCTGCGCAAACGCCTCAGGGCCATCCGCGTACAAGACTAAACGGGCGTTTCCTCGGCCGGCCATGCCTGCATGGCCAGCGCAGCGGCTTGCTCCAGCATAATGCGGTCGGCGCCATCATGTGCCTGTACCGCCATCCCTTGAATCACCAACGCAAAAAAGCTGGCAAGTAGCTTGGCATCCGCACTTGCCGGCAACTCACCGGCCGCGATACCGGCTTCCAGTCGTTGCTGCATCGCGGCAGTCGCCCCCAGTCTGATAGCCCTCAATTCGTCCACCATGCCCTGATTGACTGCCGCACTTTGCACATGGGCAGTCGCCACCATGCAACCCGGCGCATGGCCTGCACCGGTGAATTGGCGTGCCGCCCCCAGCAAGACCGCTTCGATTGCCGCACGCGCCGTGGTTTGCGCCTCCAGGGCCCGCACAAAATAATCGCCATGCTCCAGCTGATAGCGTGCGATGGCTTCGCGATACAAGGCATCTTTCGAGCCAAATGCTGCATACAGACTAGGCGGCGCAATACCCATCGCCTCGGTCAGCTGCGCGGTCGACGTACCCTCATAGCCTTGCCGCCAGAACAGATCCATTGCGATACCCAAGGCGCGCTCCCGATCAAATGCCCTGGGCCTGCCGGCACTGCGCTTTGCTTGACTCTCCATTACCCCTCCTTGGCCGGTCGCAGACCGGCGACCGAACAATATTGTATCAGACACTAATTTATTAGTTGACGGCATTCGATCGCGATCTTATTCTGTATCGGTCATTACATTATTAGGTGATCAAACATGAATTCCCTCCACTACACCCTGCAAGCCGGTGAACAGCGATTCGCCTTACGCACCGCGCAGCGTGACTTGCCGGCTCTCGCCGCCAATCAAGTACTGATCAAAGTAGGTGCTGCCAGCCTCAACTATCGCGATTGGCTGGTGCTACATGGTCTGCGCGACACGCGCTCTGGATTGACGCCGCTGTCGGATGCGGCCGGCACCGTGCTAGCGGTTGGCAGTGCCGTTACGCAATGGCAAGCCGGCGATCGCGTCAGCCCCGCCTTCTTTGCCGACTGGCACGATGGCTCCTTCAAGCCACAGCACATGGCCTCGGCACTGGGCGGCGCCAATCGGGACGGCGTCCTGGCGCAGCACATCATTGCCGATGCCGCATCCCTGGTTGCCGTGCCTGACCATCTCAGCCTGGAAGAAGCTGCCACCCTGCCCTGTGCCGGCGTCACCGCTTGGCATGCCCTGTTCGAGCGCGGCGCGCTGCAAGGCGGCGAGACTGTCCTGGTACAAGGCACCGGTGGCGTGGCCATGCTGGCGCTGCAACTGGCCAGCGCCGCCGGCGCCCGGGTGATTGTCACCTCGTCCTCGGATGAAAAACTGTCTCGCGCCCGCAAGCTGGGCGCCTGGCAAACCATCAACTACCGCGAGCGGGAAAACTGGGATGAAGTCGCCCTTGAGATGACCGATGGTGCCGGGGTGGATCACATCCTCGAACTAGGCGGGCCAACTACCTACACCCGCTCGCTCAATGCCATCGGTTATGGCGGACGCATTGCGCAAATCGGCGTGCTGAGCGGCTTTGATGCCGCGCCGCACATCACGCCGATGCAGTTCAAGAACGCCAGCATCAATGGCATCTGCGTCGGCTCGGTCAAGCACTACGAACGGCTGAACGCCTTTCTGACCAAGCATCGCATCCACCCGGTCATCGATCGACAGTTTGCCTTTGACGACGCCGAAGCGGCCTACACCACCCTCGCTGGCGCCTCGCACTTTGGCAAATTGGTTATCTCCACCAATTGAACAGCCAGGCAGATTTCGGTCGCGAACACTCTGCCTGAATCAACCGAACCGTAAACCACCAGCAAGGAACACCCGATGAGCACCTTCACCCTGCACAACGAAACCACCGCACCCGCAGCAAGTCAGCCACTTCTCGCTGCTGCAAAGTCCACCTATGGTTTCGTGCCCAATCTGTTTGCCGGCATGGCCGAGAGTCCAGCCCTGCTGGAAGGCTATATGACGCTGGCCGGCATTTTCGGCAAAACGGTACTGAGCGAAACCGAGCGACAAGTCATCATGATGACGGCCAACCGTATCAACGAGTGCCACTACTGCATGACAGCCCATTCGATGATTTCTGCCATGTCGGGCGTACCGGCCGATGTTGTGGAGGCCTTGCGTGCCGGCAGCAAGATTGCCGACCCCAAGCTGGAAGCCTTGCGCACCTTTACCGTACGCATGATGGAAAGCCGCGGCTGGCCAAGCGAGCAAGATCTCGCTGCACTTATCGCTGCCGGCTACACGCGCCAGACTGTACTTGAAGTAGTCCTCGGCCTCGGACTGAAGCTGCTGTCCAACTACACCAACCACATTGTGAAGACCCCGATCGACGCGGCCTTCACTGCACACACCTGGTCCCGGTAAGGAGCGCAAGGTGGCTGCCTATGTCGTTGTAACCATGGCAACAAAGTCGCCCGAGCACCTGCAACGCTATGCAGTATTGGCGCCGAAGACGCTCGCACCATTTGGCGGACAGGTGCTGATCAAGGCAAGGCCGGATGCGCTGCACGGCGAGCCCGATCACGACAGCATGCTGCTAATCGCCTTTCCGGACGCACAGCAAGCCAACGACTGGTATCGCTCAGCTGACTACCAAGCATTGATTCCGCTCAGGAATGAAGGCATGGCATCCCGCTTCCTGCTACTCGCCTGAGTGCCGACATCGGTCAGCACGACCTTGTCTGGCGCACAGCCCCGAGAGAAATCTCGGGGCTTTTTCTTTATCGGGCGCCGCGTACAAGTACGTGCGGTCGCTCTCTTGTTGCATGCCACGACCCAGACCCTCGCATTGCGCAGCGAGCCCCAAGGAAGGACAGGAACAGCGACCAGCCAGTCGCGGGCCGCAGCATACCGCGCGCAATGCATGCATATCGATGATCAGCGGGCCAAAAGCGACGCATTTTGTTCCACTTTTAGAAACAATGAATTTGCAAGCAAGCATATTCTTGATCAAGCCGAATAGGCGCATAGTGTCATCACTCGCAGCGCACCGCGATCAACCCCAAGTCAACCCAAGGAAACCGCCATGTCCAGCAATGCCGTCAAACTCTACTCCTTCCCACTTTCGGGCCATGCCCACCGCGCCCGCCTGGCCCTCTCCTTGCTCAAGGTGCCAACCGAACTGATCGAAGTCGATCTGCGCAAGGGCGAACACAAACAAGCCAGCTTTCTGGCCATGAATTCCTTCGGTCAGGTACCGGTCATCGACGACAACGGCACCATCGTGGCCGACTCCAATGCCATCCTGGTTTACCTTGCCAGCAAGTTCGGCGATGAAAGCTGGCTTCCGCGTGACCCGGCCGGCCAAGCCGCCGTGCAGCGCTGGTTGTCGGTTGCTGCCGGCCTGGTTGCGTTTGGCCCTGCAGCCGCACGCCTGGTAACGGTATTTGGCGCCGGCTTCAATGCCGAGGAAGTAATCGGTCGCTCGCACAACCTGCTCAAGGTGATGGAAGCGGAACTGGCATCCAAGTCCTTCCTGATCGCTAACAAGCCCAGCATTGCCGACATCGCTAACTACACTTACATCGCCCATGCACCGGAAGGCAATGTGTCGCTGGATGCGTATCCGAATGTACGTGCCTGGCTGGCGCGCATCGAGGCACTGCCTGGCTTCGTGCCGATGCAAAAGACCGCCGTTGGCCTCGCAGCCTGAGCAATGCAAGCAAGGGCGGCACCCGCCGCCCCGGTAAGGAAACCGGCATGAATGATCCCGTCAGCAGCAAATCTTCGCCATGGCATAGTGGCGAGCGGCAATTCCATCAGCGTATGGGTACCGTCGCGCAGATGGAGGCCATCGGCCAGCGAGTGATCCGCGACTTCATGCCGGACCAGCACCGCCAGTTCTTCCAGCAACTGCCATTCATCGCCATTGGTACGGTGGATGCACACGGGCGCCCATGGGCCAGCCTGATCGAAGGCCTGCCCGGCTTTATCCAGTCGCCCGACCCGCGCCAGCTCGATATCGGCGCGCTGCCAGGCAAGGGCGACCCTGCCCGGACTGCTATCGTCCTCGGTCAGCCGGTCGGCCTGTTGGGCATCGAATTGCACACGCGCCGCCGCAATCGCATGAATGGCACAGTAGGCCGGGCGAGTGGCAGCGCATTCAGCGTGCAGGTCGGTCATTCCTTTGGCAACTGCCCGCAATATATCCAGCACCGGGCGTTTTCATTCTCGCGCCCGCCGGCTGACGATGTAGCCGTAGCCATCGAAACACTGCCTGCCCTGGATGAGGATGCCTGCACACTGATACGCGGCGCCGATACCTTTTTTGTTGCCAGCTACCATCCGGGCGATGCAGAACACCCCGATGCCGCCGTCGATGTATCGCACCGAGGTGGCAAGCCCGGCTTTGTGCACATCGATGGCGACACGCTGACCATTCCCGACTTTGCCGGCAATCTGCATTTCAACACCTTCGGCAATTTTCTGGTCAACCCCAAGGCCGGCCTGGTATTCATCGACTTCACCAACGGCGACATGCTGCAACTGAGCGGCAGTGCCGAGATCGACTTCGACAGCCCGCAAATCCAGGCCTTTCAAGGCGCCGAGCGGCTTTGGCGCGTCAAGGTCGAGCAACTGGTGCGCCGGCGTGGCGCACTGGCACTACGTTGGCAATTGGGTGAGTTTTCGCCGAACAGTCTGATGACCGGATCATGGGAAGACGCTGCCGCCAAACTGCAGGCCGCCGCCCTGCGCGATGCCTGGCGCCCATTCCGGCTAAGCCGGGTGGTGGACGAGAGCAGCGTGGTGCGTTCTTTCTATCTTGAGCCAGCCGATAACCATGGCATCGCGCCGTTCCTGGCCGGCCAGCATCTGCCGATACGCCTGCAACTGCCAGGACAGGATAAACCGGTCATCCGCACCTATACGCTATCGCAAGCGCCATCGGATGGTGGCTACCGTATCAGCGTGAAACGTGATGGCCTGGTATCGCAGTACCTGCATGATCAGTTAAAGCCGGGCGACCTGCTCGATGCACGCGCCCCGCAAGGCAGCTTTACCGTGGATGCCGGCGAGCGACGACCCTTGGTGCTGTTGGCAGGCGGCATTGGCATTACGCCAATGCTGGCCATGCTGCGCCATGTGGTGTTCGAAGGCCTGCGCAAACGTCGGGTGCGCCCGACCTGGCTGTTCTATGCAACGCGCACGGTCGAAGAGCGCGCCTTTGACGCCGAACTGGCCCAATTGGCGCAACAGGGTGGCATAGCCGTTCGCATCGTCCGCCTCGCCAGCCAGCCGGCGCCCCAGCACCAGCAAGGGCGCGACTATGAAGCGCAAGGCCGTATCGATACCAGCTTGCTCAAATCATTGCTGCCATTCGACGACTTTGACTTCTACCTGTGCGGACCGAGCGCCTTTACCCAGTCGCTATACGACGGGCTGCGAGCCATGCGCATCAATGATGAGCGCATCTTTGCCGAAGCATTCGGTCCATCGGGCCTGGTCCGCCAAGCAGACCATGCCAGCAAGCCGGCACTGCCGGCCATCGCCGACACGCCAGCTACTGTGCTGTTCAGCGAATCGGGCAAGGAGGCTCGCTGGGAGCCGGGCAGCGGCAGCCTGCTTGACCTGGCCGAGCAACGCGGCCTGAGCCCGGAATTCGGCTGCCGCAACGGCAGCTGCGGCACCTGTCGCACCAAGGTGATCGAGGGTGAAGTCAGCTACGCCCAAGCGCCTGGCTATACGCCGGCGGCTGACGAAGCACTGATCTGCTGTGCCATGCCCGCCAAGCGCGATGGCAAGGCACGCATTGTGTTGAAGCTGTAACAACAAGGCAGCCCGAGAACGCTCGCTACACTCAATATCCTTTTAAGAGCGGCGCCGCCCCGCGCCTCCTCTGCCGCAGGAGAGGCAGGGAGGGGATGGGTTAAACGCTATGGTCTGAACACCAACCCTTTTCCCCTCCCCTTCCAAGCCCGAAGAGGCTCCGCCACCCTGCAGAGCCGAGGCCAGCGGATTACTTGGCGACGAACTGCTCGCCCACCCAGTGCTTGAACGCTTCCATATTGTGCGGACGACCGAGGAAGTCGCGCGCCAGCTCGGCTGCAGGCTTGGTGGCACCGGGGTTGATTACCGTCTTGCGGTACTTGGCAGCGGCCGGGCCATCCAGCGGATGCTGTTTGTCGAACTGGGAATAGAAGTCCAGCGCAATCACCTTGTCCAGCACATAGGTGTAGTAGTTCGATGCATAGCCGGTCAGATGGGTAAAGCTGGCGTACATGCGGTCACCCTCGACAAACTCGAAAGGGCTGTAGCGCGCGGCGGCTTCATGCAATTGCGCATCGAGGTCAACCTTGTCGGCCGGGCGATCATGCAGCGCCAGCGATAGCGAGGCGTAATACAACTGGCGCTGTGCCCAGTAACCACGGGCAAAGGCACCGGCAGCATTCATGCGATCCACCACCGCCGCCGGAATCACTTCCTTGCTCTGGTAGTGCTTGGCAAACGGCGCCAGCACGGTGCGACTGCGGAAGAACTCTTCCAGCATTTGCGACGGCGCTTCGACAAAGTCGCCCTCGACATTGAAGCCGCCCTGCGCCGACCAGGTGTTCTGGCTGCCCAGGATATGGTGCATCAGGTGACCGAATTCATGGAAATAGGTCACCACCTCGTCGTACTGCATCAGACCCGGATCGCCCGCCACGCCGCCGGAGAAATTACAGATCAGCAAGCCTTCCGGAATCTGCCGGCCCTTGATGCCGGGCGTCACGGGTGCAGCGGAGAACCATTTGTCCTTACCTTCACGCGGATGCATATCGAGGTAGATACGGCCCACCGCCTTGCCATGGTCGATCACATCATAGGTAGTGACCGAGGCATCCCACACCGGCGCATCCTTCACTGCCTTGAACTCGACCTTGAAGATCTTGGCTGCCGCGCCAAGCACGCCCTGCTCGACCTGGTCGTAAGGGAAGTAAGGCCGGACCGACTGGGCGTCAAAATCATAATTGGCGCGGCGATATTGCTCCATCCAGTAGCGGCTGTCCGACTGCGGAATGGTCTTGATGGCCGGGTCGCGTTGCTGGGCAAAGGCCAGCAATTTGGCGTATTCCTTGCCCTTGGCCTCACGCGAGGCCTGGTCGACCTGGTCGAACAGGGTGCGCACAAAGGCGGCATTGCCGCTCATCTGGTCGGCCGTCGCCATATCGGCATAGGTCTTGAAACCGAGCAGGCCGGCAAGTTCCTGGCGTGCCGCCAGGATGTCGAGCAAGACCTGCTTGTTGGCCGGATAGGCGCGGGTGTTGTAGGCCAGATGCATGCGCCGGCGCAGATCGCCGCTCTTGGCAAAATCCATCACCGGGGTGTAATCGGGCGAATCGGTAGTCAGCGTGTATTTGCCATCGGCATCGGGCTTGTGGCGGGCGATATAGTCGTCCGGCAGGCCATCGAGCTCGGCGCGGGTAGCGCTGACCTTTTGCACGCCATCTTGCACATTGCGGCCAAATGCCAGGGAGAGCTGGGTGATCTTGTCCTGCAGGGCATGGATGCGGGCGCGGGTAGCATCATCCTTGTCCACCCCGGCCAGGCGATACTGCAGCAAGGTGCGCTTCAGATACTGGCGGGTAGCGGCATCCTTCACCGATTGCGGAATCTCGCTCAGCGCCTTGTACACCTTCTGGTTCAGGCTCAAGTCCGACACCACACTGGAAATCTTCTGGTTCAGTGCCTGCGCCTTGTCGCGCAAGGCGGGCTGATTGCCGACGGCATACAGGATATACGCCTGGTTGCCGGCAATCGCCAATTCGTTCTGGGCATCGTCAAACGGCTTCAGGGTGTTTTCGACGGTACGCTTGCCTTTCACTGCCAACAGCTTGTCGAGATCGGCCTGGGCGGCTGCCAGATGGCTGTCTACCCACTTCTCCAGTGCAGCCGGATCATTGGCACCTACCCAGGCATGCAAGGGGTCGGCCGACGACGTTGCCGCCTGTGCGGGTGTACCCAGCATGGCAAGCGCGCCGGCGAGCGCCGCAATGGAAAAAACGGATCGACTGCGTCGAGAGGTCAGGAACATGGCAGAACTCCATCGGGCAAGACAGGCGCGAATGACGCCAGTCAGTAAGCGGTGATTGGTCGGAACGCCGGCAATGCCGGGGTGGCGGCATGATAGTGCCGTTTTCCCAAACTCAACAAATGCAATACCCATCCTGTTTGCAAATGTGGTGCGCGAGTCAGCTCCACCCACAAAGCCGATATAATGTGCTGGCGTAAACCGGTGCCAGCAAGTGCTGGCCGCCTTCTTGCGTTTGCCGCGCTGGCTGATGCTGCAGCAGACTGTTCCCTTATTGCATCGGCAACTCCCCGCCTTTACCGGACCGATACAACCATGTTGCTTGGCATCTTCTACGCGGTCGCGGCCGGTATGGCCTGGGGCACCGCCTTTGTCGCCCCCTTGATGCTGCCCGACTCTCCGGCACTGCTGCTGTCACTGGGCCGCTATGTGGCGTTTGGCCTGATTGCCCTGGCTGCAGGCTGGATTGAGCGCGATGCGCTGCGCCAGCTCAGTCGGGCAGACTGGCTGGAAGCCAGCAAGTTGGCGGCCATCGGCAACCTGCTCTACTACCTGTGCCTGGCCAGCGCCATCCAGTACGCCGGCGCCCCCTTGCCGACCATGATCATCGGTACCCTGCCGGTGTTGATTGCCATTACCGCCAACCTGCGCAATGTAGAGCGCGATGGCCGCCTGCCCTGGTCCCGGCTGTTGCCGCCGCTATCGCTGATCCTGCTCGGCATCGCCTGCGTCAATCAGTCGGAGCTGAATGCCCTGCGCGCCGCCCATGGCGATATCGGCCGCTATCTTTTGGGTGGCGTACTGGCCTGTGTGGCGGCGGCCTGCTGGACCTGGTATCCCTTGCGCAATGCCGACTGGCTGCGCGCTCACCCGGATCGCCAGCCACGCGCCTGGGCCAATGCACAGGGCATCGTCACCCTGCCGATGGGGCTGGTGGGTTTTGCCCTGCTGGCACTCGCCTCACCCTGGCTGCCATCTGCCTATGCCGCGCCCTTGGGCCACCATCCACTGGCTTACCTCGGCGTCGTCGCCATGCTCGGCATCGTCACCTCCTGGCTGGGCACCCTGTTCTGGAATGAAGCCAGCCCGCGCCTGCCGACCTCGCTGGCCGGCCAACTGATCGTTTTCGAAACCCTGGCCGCACTGGGCTTTGCCTATCTGTGGCGCGGCGATCCTCCCTCGCTCCTCACCCAGGCCGGCATTGCCTTGCTGATCACCGGCGTGGTGTGGGCGGTACGCAGCCACCAAAAGCCAGCAACAGCAACGTGACAGGGTTGGCCCGTAGCGACCCTTGAAATGGCGCGCCCCGTACCCCAACTAGTCCTCATACACCGACTATCGAGGAGTGCGCACCATGCGTTTCGACAAGCTGACCACCAAATTCCAGCAAGCCTTGGGCGAGGCGCAGAGCCTGGCGCTGGCCAACGACAACCCCTATATCGAACCGCAGCACACGCTGGCGGCCTTGCTGGCCGACGCCGATTCCGGCGCCGCTTCGCTGCTGGCGCGTGCCGGCGTCAATGTCAATCCACTGCGCACCGCGCTCGATGGCGCGATCAAGCGGCTGACCCAGGTACAGGGCAATGGCGGCGAGATCTCTGTCTCGAAAGAGCTGGCCAATCTGCTCAACCTGACCGACAAAGCCGCCATGAAACGCGGCGACCAGTTTATTTCCAGCGACCTGTTCTTGCTGGCACTGACCGAGGACAAGGGCGAAACCGGCCGTCTGCTGAAGGAATACGGCGGCAAGAAAGAGCCGATCGAGGCGGCCATCAATGCGGTACGCGGCGGCGAATCGGTGAATAGCCAGGACGCTGAAGAAAAACGCGAAGCGCTGAGCAAGTACACGCTGGACCTGACCGAGCGCGCCCGCCTGGGCAAGCTCGACCCGGTAATTGGCCGCGATGACGAGATCCGCCGCGCTATCCAGGTGCTGCAACGCCGCACCAAGAACAACCCGGTGCTGATCGGCGAGCCCGGCGTGGGCAAGACCGCCATTGTCGAAGGCCTGGCGCAGCGCATTGTGAATGGCGAGGTACCGGAGTCGCTCAAGCACAAGAAGCTGCTGGTGCTCGACCTGGCCGCCCTGCTGGCCGGCGCCAAATACCGTGGCGAATTCGAGGAACGCCTCAAGGCGGTGCTCAATGAACTGGCCAAGGATGAAGGCAATACCATCGTGTTCATCGATGAATTGCACACCATGGTGGGCGCAGGCAAGGCTGAGGGGGCGATGGATGCCGGCAATATGCTCAAGCCGGCGCTGGCGCGCGGCGAATTGCACTGCCTGGGCGCCACCACCCTGGACGAATACCGTAAATACATCGAGAAAGACGCCGCACTGGAGCGGCGCTTCCAGAAAGTGCTGGTGGGCGAGCCGTCGGTAGAAGACACCATCGCCATTCTGCGCGGCCTGCAGGAGCGCTATGAAATCCACCATGGCGTGGAGATCACCGATCCGGCCATTGTGGCGGCGGCGGAGTTGTCGAACCGCTATATCACCGACCGCTTCCTGCCCGACAAGGCCATCGACCTGATCGACGAGGCGGCGGCCCGCATCAAGATGGAAATCGACTCCAAGCCGGAAGTCATGGACAAGCTGGAGCGCCGGGTGATTCAGCTCAAGATCGAGCGCGAGGCGGTGAAGAAGGAGAAGGACGAAGCCTCGCAACGCCGCCTTGGTCTGATCGAGACTGAAATCGCTGAGCTGGAAAAGGAATACTCCGACCTCGAAGAAATCTGGAAGGCGGAAAAATCGTCGGTGCTCGGCACCCAGGCGATCCGCGAGGAGATCGACAAGTTGCGTGCCGATATGCAGGAACTGCAACGCAAGGGCGATCTGGGCAAGGTGGCCGAGCTGCAGTACGGCAAGCTGCCCGAGCTGGAAAAGCGCCTGCATGCGGCCGAGGCCTCCGAGGGCAGCGAGCAGAAAACGCGACTATTGCGCACCCAGGTCGGCGCCGAAGAAATCGCCGAGGTGGTGAGCCGCGCTACCGGCATTCCGGTCAGCAAGATGATGGAGGGCGAGCGCGACAAGCTGCTGAAGATGGAAGAGGCGCTGCACCGCCGCGTGGTGGGTCAGGACGAAGCCGTCACCCTGGTGGCCGACGCCATCCGCCGTTCGCGCTCGGGCCTCGCTGACCCGAACAAACCCTATGGCTCCTTCCTGTTCCTTGGCCCCACCGGCGTCGGCAAGACCGAGCTATGCAAGGCGCTGGCCGGCTTTATGTTCGATTCGGAAGAACATCTGATCCGCATCGATATGAGCGAATTCATGGAAAAGCACTCGGTGAGCCGCTTGATTGGCGCGCCTCCCGGCTATGTCGGCTATGAGGAAGGCGGCACGCTCACCGAGGCGGTGCGCCGCAAGCCTTACTCGGTAATCCTGTTCGACGAGGTGGAAAAAGCCCATCCGGATGTATTCAATGTGCTGCTGCAGGTGCTGGACGATGGCCGCCTCACCGATGGCCAGGGACGCACGGTCGACTTCAAGAACACGGTGATCGTGATGACGTCGAACCTTGGCAGTCACCAGATCCAGGCGATGGCCGATGCTGACTACCAGGTGGTGAAGCTGGCGGTGATGGCAGAGGTGAAAACCCATTTCCGGCCGGAATTCATCAACCGCATCGACGAGGTGGTGGTATTCCACGCCCTGGGCGCCGCGCAGATCAAGGGCATTGCCCGCATCCAGCTGCAAAGGTTGGAGGGGCGGCTGGCTGCGCTGGAAATGGGCCTGCAGGTTAGCGATGCGGCGCTCAGCCATATCGCCGAAGCCGGTTTCGACCCGATCTACGGCGCGCGGCCCTTGAAGCGCGCCATTCAGTCCGAGATTGAGAACCCGCTATCCAAAGCGATCCTGGCTGGCCAGTTCGGCCCGAAAGACACGGTGGTAGTGGATTTGCGCGAGGGCAAGCTCGGCTTTGGCAAGCCCAGCTAAGGTCAACAAGGCGACATTGAATGGCAAAGGCCCCGAGCTTGTGCGGGGCCTTTGTATTTGCCACCGCGCGCTATTCAACGCCAGCGCGCCTCGATTTCGGCAAATTCGCCGCTCTTTCGTACCTTGTCGAGGCCTTGCTCAAACAGGGCAACATAGCGCGCGCTATCGGGATAATGCTTGGAGAACGAGATATACAGCGGCAATTCATCGAGCTGCCCCACTGCTACCAGCTTGTCGCCGAACTCACTGGCATGCTCCTTGATCAGCCGGCTACCTACCCGATCATAGGCCAGGGCAAAGTCGGTAAACCCGGCCAGTAATTTGCGAAAGCCGCTAAGGTCGGTCGGCGATACATCACGTATCACCTTCTTGTTGCCATCGAAACTGGCCCCATACTCATAGCCATTGCTGACCGCCACCCGCTTGCCCTCCAGCTGGGCGATGCCGACATTGCGCAATTTGCTGTCGGAGCGCGCATAAATCAGCAAGCGACTGGAAAACATCGGCTCGCGATGCCAGAGAAAGTCTGCCTCGATCAGACTGGAGCGCACCGTATCGAAGCAGCCAAGCAACTTGCCATCCTTGACCTGCTTGTTGCAGCGCGCATAGGGCAGCGGATCAAAATTGACATTGACATTGACTGCCGCATACGCCGCGCGGATCAGGTCGACGCTGAAACCCTTGGCTTGACCATTGATATTGGCGGAATAGGGATACCAGTCGTCTTCGGCACCGAGTGTGATGGTCTCGGCATGGGAAAAGCTAGGCAAGGCAAGGCAGAACACCAGCAGGCAGTTGAAGATGATGCGCATCGGCAGCCTCCGCTTTCATGGCATTCCAGCCGGTCTGATTTATAGACCAGGCTCGTCTGGCACGCCCAGTTCGCCTACTCAGTCCCAGCCCATTGCCGCATCAGCGCCAAGCGGCGGCAGGGACGCCGCCGCTACCATGACAACAGCCCCGGCCAAGCCGGCGCTATGGCCGAGGCCCACTCAGTTGGTCTTGAACGCCACCGCCATATAGCGGCCACCGCCACCCAGCAAGGCAACCGAATAAGCGCCATTGGCAACCACAGCCACACCGGTATTGCCAAACGAGGCCAGCTCGCGCAAGGAACCTGCCGCCACGAAGGAGACCGGCGTGGAGGGCAGATCGACATCGAGCACGGCATCCTTACCCGGCGCCAGCGCGGCGACCTTGGGCAGGAAATTCACCAGCACGTCGGCGCTCTGGTCACTGCTGGCATTGATAAAGCGCACCTTGGCGCGACCGGTAGTCACCGGCAGGCCATTGTCTTCCACCACAAAGCTGGAGGCAGCGCCTTGGGTGCCGCTGAAATACACGGTGTAATCACGCCCTGCCTGGAAGTTGCCGCTCCACTTGGCATATTCGCCGCCATTGACCGACAAGGTGAGGCTGTGAGCGCCCGGCGCCACCATTTGATATTCGCTGACATTGCCGAATGGCAGGGCAATTCCGGTGGCCTTGCCGTCGAGACCGATTGCGGATGCAATGCCTGCCGCAGCCGGCACGGCTCCCTGCACCACGCGCACTCGGGCCGCATTGCTCGGAATGACCTGGACGACCTCACTATCGGGCCGCACCAGCATCAGGGTGGGCAGCTGGGCGCTGCCGACGCTGTACATCACCATGGTGTAGGCAGCCTGCGAATCGAACGCCACCGTGCCATCGAACATCACATTCTTGGTATTGGTGGTGGTGAGGCGCACCCGATAGCTGCCGGAGGCAATCTCCGGAGCGGGCCGGCTCAATGCGCTGTTTGGCGTACCGACGACGGTGGGAGTCCGGGTCGCGATATCATCGTTCGGCCCGGTCAGGTACACGTCGAACAAGCCCAGCACTGACGAAGCGGTAAAGGTACGAATGACCGACTTCCCGCCATTGATCGAGAAGGTTTCGTCGGCAACGAGCAAGCCGCTGTTGCCGGCATTGGTAGGCAAGAGGTAAACCGTATTGCGCGACTTCTGGGCAACACTCTGAAGCAAAAACGAGGCGACGGAAGCCTTGGCGGCATTGGTGACATTGACACTGTAACTACCCGCCCAGTCTATCTGCTGGAAGCCGGTATTCTTCTGAAAGCCCAAGGCCGGAAAACTCGATGCCACGCTCAAGGTGGTGGCAAGGGCATCCTGATCTGGCAGCAGGCTGATAAAGCGCAGATAGGGCCTGATCACCCCATCCTTCTTCGATTCACAGCCGGTAAGGCTGGCACCGCTACCCAGCAGCAGTGCGCTGCCACCCATCAGTTGCATGAATGTTCTTCTTTGCATTACCACATCTCCGATCAAATAAGGCGACCCGCATAGAGCGGCCCAGCGAAGCTGACCTGCATTCACAGGCAATGGTTCCGGGCGTGCTGCGCGTTGCGGCGAGACGATACACGTCGGCAGCGACAAACAAAACGGATTATTGCAGTGCCATGCCGGATGGCGTACCCGCAGCGTCCGCCTGGCCGCACTGGCGATCAACGATTGCCGCGATCCGCCAGTTTGTCCTGTGTGTTGTTGTCGAAGTCGCTGGCAGCATGGCGCTCGTGTAGTTGGCCAGCCGGGTCGCCCCAGGTGCGATTGACCTTGCGGCCGCGCTGCACCGCCGGCCGAGCAGCAATCTGTGCCGCCCAGCGCTGCACATGGGCGTAGCCCTGCACCTGCAAGAACTCGGCGACACCATATAGCTCGCCCAGCGCCAGCACGCCATACCAGGGCCACACGGCAATATCGGCAATGGTGTAGTGCTCGCCGGCCAGATAGTTGCTTTCGGCCAGGCGGCGGTCCAGCACATCGAGCTGGCGCTTGGCCTCCATGGCAAAGCGGTCGATGGCGTATTCGATCTTGTACGGCGCATAGGCGTAAAAGTGCCCGAGCCCGCCACCCAGATAAGGCGCGCTACCCATCTGCCAGAACAACCAGGACAGGCAACAGGCACGCTCGGCCGGATCGGTTGGCACAAAGGCGCCAAATTTCTCGGCCAGATACAGCAAGATGGCACCAGACTCGAACACCGGTATCGGCTCGGCACCGCTGCAATCGAGCAAGGCCGGAATCTTGGAATTGGGATTGAGCTCCACAAAGCCGCTACCGAACTGATCGCCCTCGCTGATGCGGATCGGCCAGGCATCGTATTCGGCACCGGCGTGGCCCAGCGCCAGCAACTCTTCCAGCATGGTGCTGACCTTTACCCCATTCGGAGTCGCCAGCGAATACAGCTGCAAGGGATGCTGGCCGCGCGGCAATACCTTCTCATGGGTGGGCCCGGCGATCGGCCGGTTGGTACTGGCAAACTGGCCACCATTGGGCTGCTTCCAGGTCCACACTTTGGGCGGGACATAGGCGGCGTTGGATTCACTCATGCGGCTTGCTCCTGCTAGGTTGGGATCGTTATTGCTTTGCGTTCGAGCAACCCGCTGCCGCACTGTGAGTGACTGACTGTCTGTGTGCCGGAATCAGCAAATGGCGCGGCAAAGAGCGGCAGCGGGCGGGGCGGGTCGTTCGCCTGCTCCAGCATGCACATCGGGCAGCCGGTGCAAGGCACAGCCGACTTCTGCAGTCATCACCCGGCGGATTGGGTCTTACTTCTTGCTGACTTCACGAATCGCATCGCGAAAATCATCGACATCCTGAAAACTGCGATATACCGAGGCGAAGCGGATATAGGCCACCTTGTCGAGCTTGGCGAGCTCGGCCATCACCATCTCGCCGATGCGGCGCGAATCGATTTCGCGCTCGCCGATACTCAGCACTTTCTGGTCGATGCGGGCAATCGCTTCATCCACCAGCTGGGTCGGCACCGGTCGCTTGTGCAGGGCGCGCTGAAAGCTGACCCTGACCTTGCTGCTGTCGTAGTCAGCGCGATTGCCATTGGCCTTGACCACCTGCGGCGCGCGCACCTCGGCCACTTCAAAGGTGGTGAAACGCTTGTCGCAGGCGCTGCAACGGCGCCGGCGACGAATGCTGTCGCCCTCTTCGGATAGCCGGGTGTCGGCAACCTGGGTATCGGGCGAACCACAGAACGGACACTTCATCGAGCTCTCCTGCCATGCGAACTGGCGCATTCTACCTGCACAGGGCCAAAGTCTCC
>NZ_JAYRLZ010000076.1:0-16796 GCF_041904975.1 Chitinimonas sp.
GGGTTATGTAAGCGAATGACAACGCGGAATTACCGCAAAACTCGGCCCGGCCCTGTGGGTTTCGTCGGAAAACCACCAGGTGCTGTGTTGTTGCGCACTGAGGTAGATCACTACCTTGCGTGCACAACGCCTTGCGCCTGGCGGCTTTCCGACGAAACGCGATCCGCCGGCAAAACGTCAACAGAGCCTAGGCCTGCACTGGCGGTAACACGCTGGTGCTGGCGTAAAGCGAATAACCAGCAAGGAGACGACAATGGATTTTCGTATTGGCCAGGGTTGGGATGTCCACCGCCTGGTAGCCGGGCGCCCGCTGATACTGGGCGGCGTCACCATCCCGTTCGACAAGGGCCTGCTCGGTCATTCCGATGCCGATGCCTTATTGCACGCGATCACCGATGCCATTCTGGGCGGCGCTGGCTTGGGCGACATCGGCCGCCACTTCCCCGACACCGATCCCGCCTTCAAGGGCGCCGACAGCCGCCTGCTGTTGCGCGAAGCCTGCCGCCGGGTGGGCGAGGCGGGCTGGCGGGTAGGCAATGTCGATGCCTCCATCCTGGTACAGGCACCGAAAATGGCGCCGCATATCGCGGCCATGGTGGCCAATATCGCTGCCGACCTCGGTATCGAAGCCGCTTGCGTCAATATCAAGGCCAAGACCTATGAAAAGCTCGGGCCGGTCGGGGCGGGCGATAGCATCGAGGCGCAGGCGGTGTGTTTATTGGTGAAGCAGAAACAAGGTGGCGCATGAGCAATAGCGAACAAAAACCGGTTGATGCGGCGCTGCCGCCAAATGGGCCTTCGCGCAATTTTTTCGAAGCGCATTTCAACTTCATCGTATTCATCGTGGCGATGCTGTCTTGCGCAAGAACCATTGCGGTGTTGCCGCAGTTGGTATCGGTCGGCGCCTTGCCGATATTGGCCTTTTTGCCGTTTCAACTGGCCTTTCTGGCGCTCGGCGCTGCAGCGTTGATTCTCGATCAGGGGGCAGGAAAGGCCCGCAATCTATGCTTGCTGCTGGCGGCGATGGCCTTGTTTTTGCTGGTCATCCTTGCCGGCTGTGCATTACAGGCTTTGGTGCTGCCACACAATATTCTTCTCCATGATTTTTCACGAACGGTGCCGCCGCTGTTGTTTGCGCTGTTGCTGTCGGCCTTGCTGCCGCTGTTGATGATTGCTTTCAGCAAAAATCCGGTCAGGCCCTTATTGCTGCTGGGGGCCATTGCTGCGTTGACCGCGGGCTTGGCGATGCCGACATCCGGCATGCTCGATCCGTTGAAAACGCCGGCCATGCTGTTGATTGTTTGCGCCGCGCTATTTGCATTCCGCGCCGCGCGCAAACCCGCCGCCACCTGAGGCTGCAACACCGTGCGTATGGATGATCAGGCCTTGTCACGGTCGTTTTTGCGGGTTCGTCGCCTGCAATATGGCTGCGTCATTCTGGTCTGCTCGATTAGCTGGCGCGGCCAGATTCCGGTCAGCAGCTGGATCGTTGCAGCGCGCTTTTGCTTGATGCCGTCGGCCAAGCAAATCGGGCAGCACATGCAGTCGGTGCTGAATCAGCCGCGCTGGTTTGTGCGATGTACCGACTGCGGTGAACGCAATCCCTGCGGCTGGATCACCGGCGGTGAATTCGGCGATGTTTGCCATCGCTGTGCCGAACGCAATCACGGCGTGGTGTTTTAGCGCCGGCCAGAACCTCTGGATGTCTGTTACATGAATGCCTATTCGCTCGGCCCGCTCGGCCAGCTTCGCTACCACGATCTGCCCGGCGCAGGCCGGCCCTTGCTGTTTATCCATGGCCTCGGCTGCGCCGGATCGTCCGACTTTCCGGCAGTGGCGGCCGACCCGGCCCTGGCCGGCCGACGCCGGCTGCTGGTTGATCTGCTGGGCTCGGGCTTCAGCGACCGGCCGGGCGATTTTGCCTACACCATGGCCGCGCATGCCGAGGTGTTGCTGCAATGGCTCGATGGCCTGGGCATCGGCGAAGTCGATCTGTTCGGTCATAGCATGGGTGGCGCGGTGGCGATCGAGCTGGCTGGCCGGCTCGGGCCGCGTGTGCGCCATGTGCTGCTGGCCGAGCCGAATCTGGATGCCGGTGGCGGCTTTGTCAGCCGGCAGATTGCCGGGCACAGCGAGGCTGAGTACCTGGCGCACGGACATGATGCAATGCTGCGTGCTGCCCGGCTGCAAGGTGCGCACGCCTGGGCCGGTTCGCTGGCGCAATGCCTGCCTGCGGCCCTGCACCGCCAGTCCTGTGCCTTGATGGCCGGCGGCACGCCATCTTGGCGTAGCCAGCTGCTGGCATTGACCGTGCCACGCACCTTGATCGTTGGCGCGCAGTCTTTGCCCGACGCTGATAGCGAA
Source organism: Chitinimonas sp. (assembly GCF_041904975.1). Taxonomy (NCBI): domain Bacteria; kingdom Pseudomonadati; phylum Pseudomonadota; class Betaproteobacteria; order Neisseriales; family Chitinibacteraceae; genus Chitinimonas; species Chitinimonas sp. The sequence continues at coordinate 2,365 of NZ_JAYRLZ010000076.1, forward strand.
TCGCTGGCGCTGGCGGGCTTGCCGGTGCGCGTGCTTGGCGATGCCGGCCACGCCATGGCCTGCGACAACCCGGCCGGCCTCGCGCAGCTGATCGCCGAGGTGCTGGCATGAGCACCATACCCGATCAGACGGAGCCGCCGACATGCCCCTGACCCTGGCTCACCCGGCCGCGGTATTGCCGCTGTGGCGCTGGCGCCGCCACCTGCCGTTTCCGGCGCTGGTGGTCGGCAGCATGGCGCCCGATTTCGAATACCTGCTGTATCTGCGCCCGGCCAGCGGCATCGGTCATACGCCGCTGGGCGTGTTGCTGGTCAGCCTGCCGCTGGCCGCCATCATGTTTGCCTTGCTGCATGCCCTGTGGTTACCGGCGCTGCGGCAATGGCTGGACTGGCCGACCCAGGCGGCGCGGCCAAGCTTGGCGGCCATCGTGCTGGCGCTCTTACTGGGCATAGGCAGCCATCTGCTGTGGGATGGCTTTACCCATCGCACCAGCCCGCTGGTGCAGGCGCTGCCGGGCATGCTGGTGCTGATTCATGGCGTGCCGCTATTTCACTGGCTGCAACACGCCAGCACCGCCATCGGACTGTGCGCGATTGCGCTGTTCGGCCTGCGGGTTATCAGGCCTATTCTCGGCATCGCCAGCTGGATGCGCCTGTGCTGGCTACTGTTTGCCCTATGGGGCGCGGCCTTGCTGCCCGGCATCGCCAACGCCATGCGGGTAAGCCGGCTGGAATTGCAGCTGGCTTACCTGGCCTGCGGCACCATGGCGGCATTTGTGGTGTTGGCCAGCGTGCTTGCGGCTTGGTGTCGCTGGCGAGGCCGGTGGGGCCAAGGCTGATTGGGTTCGATACAGCAAGCTCGCTTTGCATTTCGGGTCGAGCTGCTTGATGGTCTTGTAAGGTGCAATTGAAGCGAAGCGCACTTCGCTGAATTCGGGGGCTTTTATTCTTTTGCTCCTGTGGCGCGAATAATTTGGTGCGGGGGCGCCCCGCACGCGCCCTACTTGTTCTTGCTTCACCAAAAAAGTAGGAAAAGAAGGCGACCTGACGGTCTCGCCCCGCTACGCGGGGTTCCCTGTGCTCCTCACAGCTTGCGTCCGGGCCAGAACTCGCCCGCTGCGCGGGCTCAAACAGGCTGTCCCGGACAGCCCTGCAAGCGGCTACGGTTCTCGGCGAGGCCGACGGGTACCGTAGCTTTTTCCGGACAAATCTCGTCCTGAACATGGCCCGACTGCGACCTTCCCAGGAGCGTTGCGGGAAGCGAATCCTACTTAGTGGTCTGAACCGCATTGCCGACTGACCGAGGCTCAATGGCAGGGAGTAGGGGCAGACAGGTGACTACCAGTCAAACTTGTTTTTATTCAGAAGGATTACGAAAAGGCGAATTGTCTGGTGTAGGCAAACTACCGTTGCAATTATGAAGCATATTGTAATAGGGTTTATGCTGAGGGTTTCTCCAAGACCGAGTTTTATTACGAATATGCTTAGTGCGGTTGCAATTATTAAGCTGGATAAGGCAATGGATGCGACTTTTTTATTTTTGAAAAAATACTCCTGGTCTACTATCACGGATGTCCAAAGGCTTATTGTTCCTGTCGCTGCTGCGATAGCAATGCCTAACATCGTGTAATCCTTTTGCTCTGCCCCTATGGTGAATGCTCGTTTGATGGATTCGTGCCCATACAGTGCGCACCACATTAGGCTGAATAAGCTTGCAGGTAGTATGGCTAGTGATTCGATTATTATTATGGGTAAGTTATTTTCCACTAATTTTTTCGTTAAATTGTTTTTCATCCTAAAAATCCAAGGTGCTTTGATGTGCTTGTAAACTAGCGCATTGATGCAAAGCCCCTGGGAGTTGCCAGGGGCTCTGTGTTACTGCGGATTGGCTTTTCTCTGCTCCTGCTTAAACCTTGAACTCCGCCAACTTCTTTGCCACCGCCAGATTCTTCAGCCGCACATAGTCGGGCAGGCCGTTCTTGAACGGCGGGAAGTCTTCGCCGGCGATCAGCGGTGACAGGTAGCGGCGGCAGGCTTCGGTGATGTGGAAGCCGTCGGCGCTGATAAAGTCGCGCGGCATGAATTTTTCCACATTGGCGACTTCGCTCAGCGGCGCATCGATGATGTCCCACTGGTAGGGGGCGTCGCTCAAGCGACGGATCGCCGGCATCACCGAGTTCTTGCCGGCCAATGCTGCTTGCACGGCGGCGCGGCCCAGCGCGTAGGCTTGTTCGACATCGGTGGCGCTGGCGATATGGCGGGCGGCGCGTTGCAGATAGTCGGCCACCGCCCAGTGGTATTTGTAGCCGAGCTTGTCTTTGACCAGTTGGGCGATGGTCGGCGCCACGCCGCCAAGCTGGGCATGGCCGAAGGCGTCTTTCAGGCCGGTTTCGCTGAGGAATTTGCCCTCTTTGTTCTTGATGCCTTCCGACACACCGATCACGCAGTGGTCGTACTTTTCGACCGTGGCTTTCACCTTGGCGAGGAAGGCTTCCTCATCGAATTCGATTTCCGGGAACAAGAGGATGTGCGGGCCTTCTCCCTCGGCTTCGGCAGCCAGACCGCAGGCGGCAGTAATCCAGCCGGCGTGGCGACCCATCACTTCGAGGATGAACACCTTGGTCGAGGTCTTGGCCATCGAGGCCACGTCGAAGCCGGCTTCGCGGATCGAGGTGGCGACGTATTTGGCCACCGAGCCAAAGCCGGCGCAGCAGTCGGTAATCGGCAGATCGTTGTCCACCGTCTTCGGCACATGGATCGCCTGGATCGGGTAGCCCATGGTTTCGGACAGTTGCGCCACCTTGTAGCAGGTGTCGGCCGAGTCGCCGCCACCGTTGTAGAAGAAGTAAGCGATATCGTGGGCCTTGAACACTTCGATCAGCCGCTCGTATTGCTCGCGGTGGGTGTCGAGGCTTTTCAGCTTGTAGCGGCAGGATCCGAACGCACCCGATGGGGTGTGCTTGAGGCGGGCAATATCCTCGGCGGATTCCAGCGAGGTGTCGATCAGGTCCTCGGTCAAGGCGCCAATGATGCCGTTGCGGCCGGCAAATACACGGCCGATCTGGTCAGGGTGCTGGCGGGCGGTCTCGATCACGCCGGCGGCCGAGGCGTTGATGACGGCGGTGACGCCGCCCGATTGCGCGTAAAAGGCATTCTTGATGGTCATACAGGCAAACTCCGGGATGGTTTGGGTAGGACGAGCCAGTGGCTCGCCTCGGGAATCAGGGTTTCTCGGCCTTGGTCTTGGCGGCCTCGTTGGCATGGCTTTGCTGCAACTGCTGGCGCCATGGCGTCCAGTCCACCGGCTTGCCGGTTTCAAAGCGCTGCTGCAGCTTGTCCAGCACCCGTGGCCAGGCTTTTTCGAAATAGGCGCGTGCTTGCGGCCATTCACCTTCGCTGCCCCAACCAAGATGGCTGAAGCTGAGCCGGGTGCCCTCGCCCTCGGGGGCAAAACGCAGAATCACCACCGTGCGCTGCTGGCGCGCTTGCGGCAGATGCGGTGGCGCATTCCAGGTGAAGGACAGCAGCTTTTCCGGCTCGACCGCCAGCACGCGCATATCGTCGGCGCCCTTCATGCCCGGTGCGGCATAGGGGTCGATATAGATTTCGAATGGTCCGCCGGGCTTGGCTTCCACCCGCGCTTCCGGGGCAAAAAAGCTGGTGATGCCTTCCGAGGTTGTCCACGCCTTCCACACTTCGGCCGGTGGCGCCTTGATCAGGCGGCTTAGCTCGATGGCGGTCTCGGCAGCACGGGGGGCGGGTGGCGCGGCCAGCATGCGCAGCAATTCGGCGGGTGGTTCGGCGGCCTGGACGGCCAGGGCGCCGCAGCAGAACAGGCAGGCAAGCAAGATGCGCATGGCGAACTCCGGTTGGACGCGAACGCGCGCATTGTAGTCGGATTCGCCGCCGTTTGCCCTGAGAGCCTGTTCACCCTGAGGGGGAGGCAAAATGCAAAACCTGTGGACACAGAGGGCACCGAGAGCATGGAGCACACAGAGAAAACCCGGTTTGATCTGGCCTTTCTCTGTGCGCTCTGTGTTCTCCCCGCTCTCTGTGTCTACAGGTTTTGGGCTTGTTGTGAACAGGCGCTTACACCACGTAGAGCTGCACGCTCAGATACTGGCAGGCACTGCCACCCAGTACGAACAGATGCCAGATGCCGTGGTAATGCGGCACCCGTTCATCATTGAGGAAGAAATAGATGCCTACGCTATAAATCAGGCCGCCTGCCGCCAGCCAGGCCAGGCCCGCCACCGGCAGGGCGAGGGCCAGCGGCTTGATGGCGATAAGGATCAGCCAGCCCATCACCACATACAGGATCATCGACAGAATGCGGGTACGCCGGCCCAGCGTCAGCTCCTGGATGATGCCGAACAGTGCCAGTCCCCAGCTCAGGCCGAACAGGGTCCAGCCCCAGGGGCCGCGCAGGGTCACCAGGGTGAACGGGGTGTAGGTGCCGGCGATCAGCAGGTAGATGGCACAGTGGTCGAATTTTTGCAGCACCGCCTTGGCGCGCACATGCTTGACGCTGTGGTAGATGGTGGAAAAGCCATACAGCAGAACCAGCATGGCGCCATAGATGCTGGCACTGACAATTTGCCAGGCATCGCCATACAGGCTGGCGCGGGTGACCATGACCACCAGGCCGGCAATGGCCAGCACGCTGCCGGCAAGATGGGTGTAGCTGTTGAATCGTTCACCGATATACACGGCTTGTCCTTGGTAATGGGAGGGCGGCTGCAAACTGGTTAATGGGTTGCCGCCACGCCGGAAAGTTCACGCCGGCATCAATCGAAAAACACCATGCCGGCATAGGGATGCTGGCGGCAGGCGGCGACGCGGCTGGCCAGGTCGCCATCATGCAATTCCAGCTTATGCCCGTCCGGGTCGAGGAAATACAGCGAGTTGCCCTCGCTTTGATTGACTCGCCATTCGATCACGCCGGCATCGCGAAGGCGCTTCGCTGCGCTTGCAAAGTCGTCGCTACTGAAGGCGTAATGGGTGTAGTCGCTTGAACAGGCGGCAGCGCGTGCTGCATCGAGCGATAGGCACAGCCATAAATCGCCAATGCTCAGGTAGGCGCCACTGTCCCAGCGCGCATGTGCTCGGGCGCCGAGCAGTCCGACATAGAAGCGCAAAGCAAGGTCGATGTCTGCCACGGCCAGCGTGAGGTGGTTGATTGCGCTCAGCATGGGGGGATGCTCGGCTATTTCTCGTCCAGCGTCCATTCGCCGCGCCACACTGCCGGCGGCTCGGCCACCATTTGCGCCAGCCGGGCGAGAAAGCGCGGCGCCAGCGGGTCGGCCGGCCAGCGCCGCGCAATCTCTTCCCAGTGCCGGCGGCATTCGGCCCAATGGCCGGCCTCCCACGGAAACCAGGCGGCATCGGTGGCGGCGATCAGCGCCGGGTCGTCGCAGGGGGTGTAGAGGTCTACGGCGATATGCTTGCCCTTTACCCGCACCCGGTCGACATGGCGTAGCTGGTCGTGGCCGGTGGCGTCGGCCACGCTGAATGACACCAGGGTGCTGGTGCCATAGTGCTTGTTGGCGCCCTCGATGCGCGAGGCGAGGTTGACGGTGTCGCCCAGCGCGGTATAGCTGAAACGCGCCTGCGAGCCCATATTGCCCACCACCGCCATGCCACGGTGGATGCCGATACGGGTATGCAGCGGCGCGAGGCCGGCGGCTTGGCGTTGTGCATTGAATGTCGCCTCGGCGGCCTGCATTGCCATCGCGCAGTCCAATGCCCGTTGCGCCTGCTGCGGGTCGTCCAGCGGCGCGCCCCAGAAGGCCATCAGCGCATCGCCGATGAATTTGTCCACCGTGCCCTCATGCTGCAGCACGATGCCGGTCATGATGCCGAAATAGTCATTGAGCAGGCTGCTCACTTCCAGCGGCGGCAGCTGTTCCACCAGGGTGGTGAAGCCGGCCAGATCGGTAAACAGCACGGTGATCTCGCGCTGGCTGCCGCCCAGCGTCAGGGTATCGGGCTCGGCTTCCAGTAGCGCCACCACCTTGGGCGACACATAGCGGGCAAACATGCCACGGATTTCCTGGCGGCGATGGCGTTCCTGCGCCAGCACCATGGTAATGCGCAGCATCAGTGTCAATACCAGACCCAGCGCTGCCGGCAAGGTGCTGAGCCAGATCAGCCGGTGGCCGAACAGCCACCAGCCGAGGCCGATGGCGGCAGCGCCGAGTAGCGCGCAGCCTATCGGCATCCATAGCAGCGAGCGACGGGCAGTGATGCTGCCGAACAGCAGGCAGGCTGCCAGCGCCAGCAGCCAGGGCAGGCGCCAATCGGCCTGGCGCAGCGCATGCTGGGTCAGCGCGTTTTCCAGCAGATTGGTATGGATCTCGATACCCGGCATCAGGCTGCCATCGATCACGGTAAACGGGCTGGGAAAGGTGTCGAGCTGGCCGCCCAGCGCCGAGGCATTGAGGGCGGTGCGTGCTACCAGCACCACCTGGTCCTGCAGGGCGCCCGCTGGCAGATTGGCCTTGGCGTCGAGCGCCTGCTCGTAGGAGATCAGCGGAAAGGTCTTGCCGGCCGGGCCGAGATAGCGCACCAGGCGATCCGGCGCCACGGTCAGATCGGCCGGCACGCCAAGGCGCTCGGCCAGCAGCTGGGCGGTGACACGCCATAGTGCATCGCTGCTGCGCGGCTGGTGGCGTACTACCTGGTCGGCATCGGGCTCCACCTTGATCTTGCCGACCCGCGCGCCTGCATCGATAAAGCGCTTCAGCGGTTTTTGCTCGATTTCCGCCACGCCGTAGTAGGTTTCCTCGCGCACCAGATGGGCGCCCAGCACCACATTGCCGGCGCGGCGAATGGCGGCTTCCAATGCGTGGTCGTCGGCTTCATTGCTGGCATGGTCGAACACCACGTCGAATACGATGGCGGCGGCGCCGGCCTGGGCCAGCGAGTCGATCAATTTGGCATGCAGGCTGCGCGGGAAGGGCCAGGTGCGGTTCATCACCTGGAAGCTGGTGTCGTCGATGCCGACGATGACGATGGGTAATTCCTGCTTGCGCGGCGCGGTGGCGACGGTCAGCACATCGAATTCGCGACCGCTGAGGGTGCGCCATAGCGGCGTCTGGGCGAACAGCCAGACCAGCAGCAGGCTGAAAAGGCCGATCACCTGCGCCGATAGCCGGCTATCGCCGGCAAAAGCGCGGCGCAGCCAGCGAGGGGGGCGCGGCAGCCGGATCAAAATCGCCAGCTGGCCTTGAGCCCGAGCAGGCGCTCATTGCCGCCATCGCTGCGCTGCTGCTGGGCGATCAGCTGCAGCTTCAGCTGCCGATCACTGCTGCGCCAGCCGGCCAGCAGGCGCGCGGTATGGGTAGCTGGCGCGGTGTCGCCCGCGCCGGCCGATTCGCGGGTCGGGTAGCCGGCGCGATAGACCGATTCGATATTGGCCGTCCAGTTACCGCTGGCCCAGGCCAGCCCGGCCAGAGCCTGCCGCTCGGGGATAGCGGGCAGCGGCAGGCCGGTAAATGCCTCGCGGCGGTTTTCGCTATGGCTGTGCAACAGGCCGCCGTACAGCGCGGTATGGCCATCGAGCAGGGCATTGAGCTGCAGTCCGCTCTGGCGGATGCGGCCGGCGGCGAAGGCCGGTGTGTCGGGCAGGGTGTCGAGCCGGCTCGGCTGGAACAGGCGCTCGGCCAGCAGGCTGTCGATCTGGCTGCTGCCGCTGGGGCGGTTTTCCACATTACCCAAGGGCTCGAACAGGATATTGCGGCTATCGAGTTGCTGGTGGTACAGGCTGGCAAACAGGCGCGGGTTGATCTCCCAGCCGAGCTCGACGCGCCACTGGCGCAGCTCGCCACCGGGCAGCACATACTGGTCGGCCAGTGCTACACCGGCCACGTCGACTGGTGCCAGCGTGTCATTGCCGGCCGGGCGCTGCCAGCGCTGCCATGCTGCCCGCAGGGTCAACTGCGAGTTGGCGCGCCAGGCGAAACCAAGGCGCGGATTGAGGCGGCCTGTGTCGGTTTCATCATGCCGATCTCGTACCGTGAAGGCGGGAAGGCTGCCAGCGGCAACCGTGGCCTTGTCGTCCTTTTGCTTGCGGTAGTGCTGCCAGGCCAGCAGCCCGTCAAACAGCCAGTCCTTGCCTGGCCGGAACTGGCCGCCCAGCCACAGCTGACGGCTGTGATCGCGATCGGCCACCGTTTCGTCAAAGCGGGTCTTGTCCTGGGCATGGGTCTGCGTGTCATGGCGCAGGCGTGCCCATTCGGCGCCCCAAGCCAGGTCGGCCTGCTCCAGTCGCAGGCTTTGCCGGTATTGCAGATCATCCTGGCGGTGCTGTTCCTGATTCAGCTGCCGTGCTGCGCTATAGCGCAGGTCGCTGTCATCGCGCTTGGCCCAGCCGGCTTTCAGCCAGATGGTTTCGCCGGGGTCGAGCCGGTAGCTGCCGCCAAGATTGATGCGCTGGTCGTCGCGGCTATCGGTTTGCGCAGGGGCTGGCGATGCAGCCTTGAGATCGCTGTCGATGGCAAAGCGGCTGGCAAAGCCAAACAGCGCCAGATCGGGCAGGGGCTTGGCGCCGACGCCAAGGAGCAGATTGCTGGCGCGGGCGCTGAGCGGGCCGTCGTCTTTGGGCGAGAAGCGGTCGCGCTCGCCCGCCACATACCAGGCCAGCGGCAGGCTGGCATTGCTATAGCCATTGCTGCTGGCTGCCAGCCGGCCCAAGCGCAGATCGCGGCCATCGAGCACGGTGCCGGTCAGCTCGCCGTATTGGCCCGGTTGGGTGAGCAGGCCCGGTCGTTTCGGGTCGCTGCCAAAAACGGTTGGATCAAGCAGCAGTCCCTGCATGATCTCGGCGCTGCGGTTGAAGTCACCGGCATATTGCTCGGCCAGGAACAGATGGCTGCTGCCCCAGTCGGCCAGCGCGGACTCGTGTGCATAGTGCGCCGCCCAGGCACTGAGTCCCATATCGGCCAACTGGCCGCCGATATGGGCGCCGCCCTGGCGGTCGCTGGCCAGCTGGTTCAGCGATTTGAGGCGTGGCATGCGCTCGGCGGCGGCGCGGGCGGCATCCAGTGCTTCGCCGCTCTGGTAGTCGTCGCGGGCGATCATGCTGCGCAATACATAGGGCAGCGGGTCGTTAGGGTCCAGCTCGCTGGCGCGCTGCAAGGTATCGCGCGCTGCCTTGAGCTTGCCTTGCCGGTAGTAGGCAATGGCCAGATAGCTGACCGCCCGAGCGTATTTCGGCTCGATGGCATTGGTGGCAAGCAATTGCTGCAGTGCCGCCTCGTTATTGCCCTGCTTGAGCGAGGCAATGCCCTGGCCGGTCAGCGCTACATAGTCGGCGCCATTGGCCGCCAAGGCCTTGGCAAATTCGGCTTGGGCGGCAGCCGGTTGGTCGCGCAGAATCGCCTGGGTGCCGAACTCGCCGGCGGCATAGGCCGGTTGGTCCGATAGCTGGCGCGCCTGCGCCAACTCGTTAGCGGCGCGACGGTCGGCGCCTCGCTCCAGATCGGTAATGCCCAAGCCCAGCCAGCCGCGTGGCTCACCCGGTGCAATGGCGATGGCACGTCGGTAGGCGCTGCGGGCGGTGGCGGCATCGCCTTCCTGCCTTGCTACATCGCCCAGCAGCAGGGCGGCGTGCAGATTGTCGCCGTGGCGAGCCATCAGCTGTTCTGCCTGTGTGCGCGCCTGCGCCGGCTGATCGCGGAACAGGGCCAGGCGGGCAGTCAGCAGGGCAAAGCGCCAGTCCTCGCCATAGCGTTGCCGACCTTCGTCGAGCAGGTTTTGCGCGCCGGCATCGTCGCCGCGCATCAGCTGCAGCTCGGCTGCCAGCAGCCAGGCGTAGGCACTTGGCGTATCGCGGCGGCGCTGGGCCAGCGCATCCAGAGTGTGGTTGTCGGGCGGTGCAGACAGCAGCGCCTGCCCGGCCAGCTCCGGGTACAGACTGGTGTCAATACGGTAGTCGGCCACCCATTGCACCCGCTCGCGGGCATTCACCAGCCGGCGTTTCACTGGCGCTGAGCCGACCGTGGCCCGGCCTTCCTCGCCTGCGGCGATGCTGACGCTGCCCTGGGCATTGTCGAGCGACACCACGCCGGACAGCACGGTCACCGTGGTTTCGCCGCTCTCGGCTACTTCGATCACCCAGTCGGTGCCGTGTATGCCGGCGGCGGCCGATGGGGTGACCATCTGCAACTGGCCGGCCGGCTGCTTGATCTGGCCCCAGGCCCGGCCTTTTTGCAGGCCCAGCACGGTATTGCCACCGGCGACGGCGGCATTGGCCTCGCGCACCTGGAATACCGTGTTCTGACCGAGCTTGATTTGCGCCTTGTCGGCCAGCAGCAGGCTCATGCTGGCGCCATCGCCGGTATGCACAAAGCTCAGCGGGGCGATCGGCTGATTGAGACTGGCAGCGCGCCACGGTGCATTGGCCAGCTCGCGGTATTCGCCGCTGCCGGTGAGACTGACGATGCGGCCGGCCTCGGCTGCCAAGGCCGGTAGCGACAGCGCCAGCAAGACTGCCGCCGCCAGACGGCTCCGGCTTGAATCAACGTGGTTTCTGGACTTCATACACCATCCTCAGGCGACCGTTGCGCAGCATATCGTCGGCATCGCTGCCGTAGCCGATGTAGAACTGGGTACCTACCAGGGATGACAGATCGGTGCTGGTAATGATGTCGATCAGCAGGCCCTGGTCATTGCTCTGGCTGACATTGTTCAGGTATTCGCCGATGGCACCGCCTACATAGGGGGTCCAGCCCTGGGTGCGGGTCTTCAGATACAGGGCGGTCTGGCCGGCCGGCAGGCCGAAATACTTGCCCGGCACCACGGCACCGACGTAGACATTGAGCCCGCCAGCAGCCCGGGCCAGCCGGCTGCTACTGCTCGCTTGCGGCAGCTTCAGGGTGGTATTGACGGTGAGCTTGAGGTCGGTGCCGATTTTCTGCGTCTGGGCGAAGAAGGGGGGCTGCTTGTCAGCCGGGATGGCCAGATTGGCGATGGCTGGCGCCAGGTCTAGAAAACCGGTCGATGCCAGATTGAACACGCCGGTATAGCTGCTCTGATTGCCAAAGCTGCCCTCACCCAGTTGACCGCTGTAGTTCCAGCCAGTTGACCAGACGATGCCGTCGCTACGCACCGCCAGCAGGTGCTCGGCACCGCCGGCCATCGCCGCATAATTGCTACCCAGTACCCGGGTGGGGCGGAACCAGAACACTTCTTCCAGACCGTCGCCGAGTTCGCCGACATAGTCCGAGCCCCAGCCCCACAGGCTACCATCGGCCGCCAAGGCGTAACTCATGGTGCCACCCGCGGCAATGGCGATGATATTGCCTGGCAGGCCTTGTACCTGCAGTGGTTCGATGGCGAAGTTGCCTTCCTCCTGCGCCAGCTGACCGTGCATATTATTGCCCCAGGCCCATACCTTGCCGCTGCTGTCGAGCGCCAGCGAGTGGCGATTGCCGGCTGCCACCGCTACCGCCTTGCCAAAGCTCACTGTGGTGCGCGGCAGGGTCGAGTAAAAATCCACGCCATCGCCAAGCTGGCCGTCGCCATTGTCGCCCCAGCTCCACACGGCACCGCCGGCGTCGATGCCGAGCATATGGGTGCCACCAATCGCGATGTCGAGCAGGGGTGGTACGCCGCCGACCAGGCCGGGCACATTGGTGTCGCGTTCGATATCGTCGCCGATGCCGAGCTGATTGCTATCGTTATTGCCCCAGGTCCATAGCCGGCCGGTGCTGTCGAGGGCAGCACTGCTGCCGCCGCCAGCGGCAATGCGGCGGATATTGGCAAGGCCTTTGACCGCCACGGCGCCGGTATAAAAGCCGGCTTCGCTGCCGCTGCCCACCGCGCCATCGGTATTGTCACCCCAGGCCCATACCGTGCCATCGTTTTTCAGGGCCAGCGAATGCAAGGCACCAGCGGCGATCCGACTTACATTGGTGAGGCCTGCCACCTGGATCGGGATATTGCGGGTGGTTTCAACGGCGTCGCCCAACTGGCCCAGCGCGTCGTAGCCCCAGGCCCATAGCTTGCCGGAAGAGTCGGCCGCCAGCGTGTGGTAGTAGCCGGTGGCATAGCTGCTCAACCCCGCAGGCAGGCCCTTGGGTTTGATCACGACCAGATCGTTCGGGCTGATATCGTCGCCGCTGGCCAACTGCCCTAGCGAATTGTCACCGCCGCCGACCAGGCTGCCATCAGCCAGCTGGATCTGGTAATGGCTGTCGCCGAGCTGGATGGCTTTGGCTGCAGCCGGAAGAGGTACTTGCACCGGCTTTTGCACCGACCAGAATCCCCAGATCCAGGCCTTGCCGTCACTACTGATGGCTGCGCCGCTCGACGGTCCGGCGGCAATCGCCACCACCTGTTCCAAGCCGGCGATCATGGCGGGCACGGCGCGATCGACATTGCTGCCATCGCCCAGCGCGTAATTGGTATTGCTGCCCCAGGCCCAGACACGGCCATTTACGTCCAGCGCAAAGCTATGGCCACCGCCCGCATCGATGGCCTTGAGCTTGGGCGTGCCCGCCGGGAAATTGACCTTGGCCGGCAGCAGCACCGGCACGCTGGCGGTCATGCCGAGCTGGCCGGCATCGTTGGCACCCCAGGCCCATACTTCGCCGGATCCGTTCAATGCCAAGGTGTGGCCGACGCCGGCGCGCACCGCTACTGCGCCGCTTACCCCCTTCGCCTGCACCGGGCTTAGCCGCTCGCTATCGCTGCCGTCGCCAAGCTGGCCGTCACTATTGCGGCCCCAGCCCCATACCCGGCCACTGTTATCAATCGCCAGCGAAAACGTCTCGCCTGCAGCGACACTGCTGGCGGGCGGCAAGCCGGCTACCTTGACCGGTACGCCATGGCTGTTGGTGCCACCATCGCCGAGCTGGCCGTTGTAGTTATTGCCCCAACCCAGCACGCTGCCGTCTTTCATCAGGGCCAGCGAATGGTAGCTGCCTGCTGCCACCGCCTTGACGCTGCCACCTTGCGGAAACTCGACGGCAACCGGCGTGCTGCGGAAAATCTTGCGGCCGCTGCCAAGCTGGCCGCTGCTGTCATCGCCCCAGGCATACACATTGCCATCGCTGCTCAAGGCCAGGCTGTGCAGATAGCCACCCGCCACCTGCGGCGTGGCGGCCAGGGTAGCGGTATGGAGCAGCAGGGAGAGGGAGCAGAGCAGGGCACGCATGGGAAGCCTTCTTCGGGACGGCAGTACGGCGTGATTATATAAAGCAAACCGGCCGCAAACTTTGCAGCTTGCAGCCGGATCGAGTGTGACTAGTGCCGTTTGGCGGCGTTTTGCTCACCAAGGCGGCAAAGCAATGCGCCGCCGATCAGGCGCCCAGCGCCGCCAGCACCTTGTCTTTCACCGTTTCTACCGCCTCGGTGCCGTCGATCTTGTGATACTTCGGTGCGCGGGCGTCGCCGCTGGCGGCCAGTTTGCCGTAGTAGCCGACCAGCACTTCGGTCTGCTCGTGGTAGACCGCCAGGCGGGTTTTCACCTTTTCTTCGGTATCGTCGCTGCGCTGGACCAGGTCTTCGCCGGTCACATCATCCTTGCCTTCCACCTTGGGCGGGTTGTAGCGGATATGGTAGCTGCGGCCCGATGGCTCATGGGTGCGGCGGCCGGTGACGCGGTCGACGATCAGGGCGTCCGGTACATCGATTTCCACCACATAGTCGATATCGACCCCGGCTTCGCGCATGGCTTCGGCTTGCGGGATGGTGCGCGGGAAGCCGTCGAACAGAAAGCCCTTGGCGGCATCGGGCTGGGCGATGCGCTCTTTCACCAGGCCGATGATGATGTCGTCGCGTACCAGGCCGCCGGCGTCCATGATTGCCTTGGCTTCCAGACCCAGCGGGGTACCGGCCTTGACGGCGGCGCGCAGCATGTCGCCGGTGGAAATCTGCGGAATGCCGAACTTCTCTTTGATGAAGTTGGCTTGGGTGCCTTTGCCGGCGCCGGGGGCGCCCAGGAGGATCAGTCGCATGCGGGGAGGTCCTGGTTGGATGGTTCGGAGTTTGGATCAGGTATTCAGTGCAGCCCAGCGCCTTTTTACGCGCGCCAGGTCTTCAGGGGTATCGACGCCGGCTTCCGGGAGCAACTCGGTGATGGCGATGCCGATCGGATAGCCATGCCACAGCACGCGCAGTTGTTCCAGTGCCTCAAACTGCTCGAGCGCACAGGGCGCGAGCTTGCGGTACTGGCGCAAAAAGCCCGCGCGGTAGCCGTAGATGCCGATATGCCGGAACACCGGTAGCTGTTCGGGCAGGCTGTCGCGCGATAGCGCGAAAGCGTCGCGGGCATAGGGAATCGGCGCGCGGCTAAAGTAGAGCGCACGTCCGGCCTGGTCAAGCACCAGTTTGACGATATTCGGGTTGAACAGATCGTCCGCGCTGTGGATGGCGTGGCAGGCGCTGGTCATCGGGAAATCGGGGTGATCGTGCAGCTTGGCGGCGACC
>NZ_JAYRLZ010000392.1:0-2952 GCF_041904975.1 Chitinimonas sp.
TGATACCTGGTCGATGGCATCCACCCGCACCAGGGTGGCGCGGTGGATCTGCCAGAATTCGTCGGGGTCCAGCTCGTCCACCAATTCCTTGATCGGCTTGCGGATCAGCGCCTCGAACGATTCGGTCTGCACCCGGGTGTATTTGTCTTCGGCGCGGAAGAACAGGATCTCGCGGGTGGCGATCATGCGCAGATTGGCGCCGACGCTGGCCTGTACCCAGCGCAGGTATTCGCGCGGGGCGGCCGGGGCGCCCATGCGTTGCGCCAGCTGGGCCAGCAGGGCATCCATGCCCTCTGGCGCCTGCGTTTGCGGCTTGGCCAGCTTTTCCTTCAGCCTATCGCAGGTCAGCTTGAGCCGCTCCGGGTCGGCCGGCTTGAGCAGGTAATCGACCGCGCCTTGCTCGAATGCGGTCACGGCGTACTGATCATAGGCGGTGACGAATACCAGATGGCACTGGCCGGCCAGTGCCCGCCCGGCCTCGATGCCATCCATTTCCGGCATGCGGATATCGAGAAAGGCGATATCAGGCTGCTGGCTGCGCGCCATGGCCACCGCATCGCGGCCATTGGTGGCTTCGCCGATAATCACCAGTTCCGGCCACGCTTCCTTGAGGCGGAAGATGATCTGCTCGCGCATCAGGCGTTCGTCATCGGCAATCAGGGCGGTAGGGGCGGCGGCGCGACTCATGCGTGTCCTTTGCGAGTGATGCCGGCCAGCGCCGGCGAATGCCGGTTTTTAGCAGGCTGGCGGCGAGTTTGGAAGCAGGCGGCGCA
This sequence comes from Chitinimonas sp., assembly GCF_041904975.1. Classification (NCBI taxonomy): domain Bacteria; kingdom Pseudomonadati; phylum Pseudomonadota; class Betaproteobacteria; order Neisseriales; family Chitinibacteraceae; genus Chitinimonas; species Chitinimonas sp. The sequence continues at coordinate 774 of NZ_JAYRLZ010000392.1, forward strand.
GCAGGCCGTCGCCGGCCAGCTCATAGCTGGCCAGGTCTTCGGCCATGAATAGCTGGCCGGCATAGTGCTGGCGCGCCTCGGCTTCCAGCTCGGCCATGCCGGCCGGGTTGTCGTAGCGAGCGCTGAAGTGGGTCAGCACCAGATTGGGCAAGCCGGCAGCGCTGGCAAACTGCGCCACGCGCTGCACCGAGCTATGGGTGGGGCCGGGGCCGACCTTTTGCAGCATCGCCTCGCTATAGGTGGACTCGTGCACCAGGATATCGGCGCCGCGGCAGGCCTCGCCAAGCAGGGCGGGCGTGTCGTTATCACCGCCTACCACGACCGACGCCTTGCTGAGCGTCGCTGTCCGGAAGTCCTTGGCGGCCAGCGTGCTGCCATCAGCCAGAACGATATCTTCGCCGGCCTGCACGCGACCCCAGTCCGGGCCGGGCGGCACGCCGCGTGCCTTGAGCGCGGCCGTGTCGAGTTTGAAACCGTGCTGTTCGAGGCTGAAGCGGAAACCGACGCTGGGGGCACGGTGCGACAGCGCAAAGCGCTCGATGCACAGGCCGCCTTCCCGGTGTAACCGCTGCTCGGGCGCCACATCGATATGGATCAGCTCGAAGGTGAGAAACAGCTCGGTGTGCTTGAGGGTGGCGGCAATCCAGTCTCGCACCGGTCGCGGTGCGGCAAGGATCAGCGGACGCTTGCGGCCGGTCATCGAGGCACTGGCCAACAGGCCGGGCAAACCATAGCTATGGTCGCCATGCACATGGGTGATGCAGATGCCAGCGAGATCGTGCACCGATAGCGGCGTGTGCTGCAGCCGGTGCTGGGTGGCCTCGCCGCAGTCCACCATCCACCAGTCGCGACCGAGGCGGGTCTCGATGGCAAGGCTGGTGACATTGCGGCGCTTGGTAGGCACCCCGGACGAGGTGCCGAGAAAGGTGAGTTTGAGCATGGAGAAGTATTCTATTGATCGGCAGGCTTAGGCACAGTTCATGCGCGGCGATGAAGTCGGAGCCAGAATGCAAAACCTGTAGACACAGAGCACACGGAGAACGGCAAAATCCAAAGCGGTTTTCTCTGTGTGCTCTGTGATCTCGGTGTACTCAGTGTCTACAGGTGTTTGGGTTTTTGTTCGCGTCCTAGCCCTAGGCATCTTGGCAATTGGCCACCCATGCCCACATTACTTAGCTATTGCGCGGCGCCACCTCGTAAGGTACGCGGATGGTGGCGCGGGTGCCGCCGTCGCGTGGCACCATGATTACCAGCTCGGCGCGGCCGTTGTACAGCACCTTGAGCCGCTCGCGGATATTGGCGAGGCCGACGCCGCTGCTGGATTTGGGCATGAATCCCATGCCGGTATCGGTGACGCTGACCTCCAGCATGCCATCATTGATTTCAGCGGCAATGGTGAGCTGGCCGCCGCTGGCCTTGGGTTCCAGGCCATGCTTGATGGCGTTTTCCACCAGGGTCTGCAGCATCATCGACGGAAAGACCGCTGATTTGAGGCCTTCCGGCATCAGCACCGCGCTGCTCAGCCGCTCTTCCATGCGGATTTCCATGATCTCCAGAAAGGCGCTGGACAGCGCCACCTGCTGGCCCAGCGTCGGCCGTCCGCCTTCGCGCATCTGCGGCATGGCCGAGCGCAGGTAGCGGATCAGGCTTTGCTGCATTTTCGAGGCGCGCGGCGAGTCGGTCTGGATCAGCTGATCGATGCTGGCCAGGGTGTTGAACAGGAAATGCGGCTCGATCTGCGCCTGCAAGGCTTCCATGCGCGCTTCCAGCACGGTGCGCTCCAGCTGCTCGGAGTCGGCGCGCTCGATGGCCTTTACCGCCTGCACTTCTGCCCGGTGCTTGCCGCCGGCGACGATCTTGATGATGAAGGAGGTGAGGATCAAAGGCAGCAAGGGGCCGGGGTCATGAAAGGCTACGCCACCGATGGTCATCACCAGAATCGACACCAGGAACAAGGTCTTCCACGGCACTACCGCCAGCCAGTCGAAAAACTGCCACCACAGGCTGATCAGGGCGCTGCGCAGCTGTTGCAATGATTCGGCTCCTGCGCTGGCTGGCGGTGCTGCGTCGGGTTTGTCGGTGGATTTGTTGAGATGGTCTTGATTCATGATGCGACTCCGCTTGCTGTTGCGGATCGCCAATGCTTGGCGATCGATGCTGCAAGACTAAAACAGGGCAG
>NZ_JAYRLZ010000077.1:0-16728 GCF_041904975.1 Chitinimonas sp.
AAGCTGACCCTGCTGCTGGTGCCGAAAAACCAGCGCAGCCTGCCACAGAGCGAGCTGGAGGGGATGATACGCAAACGGCTGGCGGCGCTGGCTGATATCAAGTCCACCCTGTTGTTGGCCGAAGGCGCCAAGGATGTGAATTTCAGCTTTGTCTCGCGCGACCCCAAGGCGCTGGAAGCGGCGATGGCGCAATTGCTGGTGGAGGCGCGCCAGCTGCCCATCCTGGCTGATGTCGACCTGTCGCAGGGCCCGCGTCTGGGTACGGTGGATGTGCACCTGCTGCCGGACGAGGCGGCGCGGCTTGGCGTGGATAGCGCTGCGGTAGCGGAACTGCTGCGGCTGGCCACCCTGAGCGATAGTGCTGCCGCCTTGCCACGCATTCCGCTCGATGGCCAGCAGATCAAGCTGCTGCCGCGTCTTGCCGGCGGCAAAGCGCTGACTGTCGAGCAATTGCGGCAGATGCCGGTAGCCACCGGCAATGGCAACACGGTACCGCTTGGCGCCATTGCCCGTATCGAGCACAACAGCGTGCCGTCCAGCATCAGCCGGCTCGATCGGGTGCGCAATATCCAGCTGCAGGCCAATCTGCTCGATGGTGCCACTCTCAGCGAAGCCAAGGCGGCGATCGAGGCGCTGCCTGCCTACCGCAAGCTGCCGGCCAGCGTGACGCAGTCCGAATACGGCGAGGTGGAATATATGAACGAGATGTTCGTCGAATTCGCCTTTGCCGCCCTGGCCGGACTGGTGGCGGTGTATGCGGTGCTGGTGCTGCTGTTCAACGACTGGTTGCAACCATTCACCATCATGGTGGCCCTGCCGCTGGCGCTGAGCGGCGCGGCGCTGGCGCTGCTGCTGACCGGGCATTCGCTCAATCTGTCTACCGTGATCGGCTTGCTGATGCTGTTCGGCATCGTCGGCAAGAATTCCATCTTGCTGGTCGATGTGATCGTCGAAGCGCGCCGCGAAGGTGTCGCGCGGCAGCAGGCCATCATGCAGGCCGGCCGCGACCGGATGCGCCCCATCGTCATGACCACCCTGGCCATGGTGGGCGGCATGCTGCCGGCAGCGTTCGGCTGGGGCAGTGATGACGGTTTCCGTGCGCCGATGGCAATCGCGGTGGTGGGCGGCTTGATCACCAGTACCGCGCTGAGCCTGTTGCTGGTGCCGGTGATTTACCAGAGTATCGACCAGGCCAAGCAGCGCTGGCGCGGCAAGGCCGGCCAGCCGGCCATGCAGGGAGAATGACCATGTACCCGATCAAACGCCTTTATGCCTTGTTGCTGGCGGGTTGTCTGGCTGGCTGTGCCGATCTGGCCAAGCCGCAGGCGCTGATGCCGGCCAGCCTCGATAACCTGGCCGGCCGCACCGTGCCGGCGCGCCCGCCGGCCATGCAACTCGACCCGGCCGGGGAGCGTCTGGTGGCCGAAGCACTGCAGCACAGCCCCGATCTGGAAGCGATCGAGGCGCGCCTGCGCGAAAACGCCGCGCAGATCGATGCCGGCCTTTCGGGACTGTGGCCGACGCTCAATGCCGATGGCAGCACCGGCCGCGCGCTGGAGCGCAGCGAGCCGGGCACCGATACCAGCGATGCCAGCGGGGTAAAGCGGCGCTATGGCGGTCTGCGTTTTGCCTGGGAGCTGGATCTGTTCGGCCAGCAGGCGAGCCTGCGCCGCAGCGCCATGGCAGACCGGCAGGCCGCCCTGCTGGAGCGTGATGCGGCGCGTATCACCCTGGCCAACACGGTGCGGGCCGAGTTGCTACGCCAGCGTTTCGCCCGGGAAGAATTGGCGCTGGCAAGGCAGCAGCGTGAACTGGCCAGTGCAGCGCTCACCATGAGCACGCCGATGCGCCAGGCCGGTCTGCAGACCGAGGCGGCATTGAATAGTCTGCGCAGCGCCCTGGCCATGCAGGAAGCCGATATTGCCAGCCTGCAACTGGCGCAGACGGCATCGACCTTGCGCCTGCGTACCCTGAGCAATGCAGCCCCGGCCCTGTTGGACCAGGCGGCGGCTGTGCCATTGGTGCAGTGCAGCGCGGCCGCGCCGTTGGCGGTGCCACTACCCTGGGTAAGCCAGCGCCTCGATGTCGCCGCCGCCGAACACAAGCTCAATGCCGCGCTGGCTGGCATGGATATGGCGGCAGCCGCGCGCTATCCCACCTTTACCCTGACGGGCAGCGCCAATCGCACCCGCGACCATTCGCTGGGCATGGGTGGCTTGATCAGCACGACCACCCGCGAGTTTCTAGGCGTGGATATGGCGTGGAATCTGTTCGATGGCGGTCGGCGCAGTGATGAGGCACGCGCCGCCCAAGCCAAGGCGCAGGCGCTGGCGGCGGACTTCCGCCGTGTGGTATTGCAGGCCGCCGAAGAAACCGAGCTGGCCATCGGCCGGGTGCACAGCAGCGCGCAAGCCGCCAGCCTGGCGGACCAGGCCTATGCGCTGGCCCGGCACAATGCCGATCTGGCGGCGATCCGCAGCCGCGCTGGCATCGACAGCCGCCTGAGCAGTCTGCAACAGCAGCGCGATGCGCTGGATCGGCAGCGCCAGCAGCTCGGCAGCTTCCGCGACCACTGCCTTGCCGCCATCGAGATGAACCGGGTGCTGGCGCTATCGGAGCGGCAGGCCGAGCGCTGAGTAGCGTTCACCTGCCAGGTATCGGGATACCGCCGGCAAGCGGGGCTTCGCTTGCCGGTGCGTGTGGTGCAGCCACCTGCTCAAATGCGGAAGCGGCCGACAATGCCGCGCAAGGTGGCGGCCAGCCCGGACAGGGTTTCCAGGGTGCGGCTGGCGTCCTGTACCGACTGATCGGTCTGCTGCGTCATCACATTCACCCGCTCGGCACTGGCGGCCATGGCGGTGGTGGCAATCTTCTGCTCGGCGGTGGCATTGGCGATATCGTTCATCTTCGCCACCATGGTCCGGGTGGACTGGCGGATATGCTCGATGCGCTCTCCGGCTTCGCGCGCCCGCACCACGCCCTGGTTCACCGCCTGTACCGTGGATTCCATCCGGCCCAGCGCATTCTGGGTGTCGCCCTGAACAGTGCCGATCATATTGCCGATCTCCACCGTGGCCAGGGTGGTGCGCTCGGCCAGCTTGCGCACTTCATCGGCAACCACCGCAAAACCGCGCCCCTGCTCGCCGGCGCGAGCCGCCTCGATGGCGGCATTGAGCGCCAGCAGATTGGTCTGGTCGGCAATTTCCTTGATTACCCCGACAATGCTGCGGATCTGGTCGGAGCGGGCGCCTAGGCTGTTCATGACCTCGGCCAGCTGCTTGAACTCGCTGGCAATGCGGCCGATTTCGCTGGCAACCTGGTTGACCGATTCGGCTGATTCGCCCGAGCCAGCATCCACTTCGGCCACCAGTTGGTGGGTGTCGTGCACATTGTCGGCAATATGGGCAATGCTGACGGTGATCTGCTCGATGGTGGCGGCGGTGGCGCTCAATTCCTCCGACTGGGTGTTGGAATCGACCGAGATATGCCGGGTGGTTTCGGTCAGGTGGCTGACGCCGCCAGTCAATGCCTCGGATTGCTGCTGCACCGCGAGGAACATTTCGCGCAGCTTGTCGATGAATAGATTGAACGCAGCGGCAATCCGGCCGACTTCGTCATTGCTGGTAGCCGGCAGCCGCACGGTCAAATCACCCGCCCCGGTGGCGATGGCCTTCATGGCGGCTTCTACTGCATTGAGGCCCTGCAACAGCCGGCCAACGCCGATCCAGCTCAGGCTCAGCGCCACGGCGATCACCAGCAGCAAGACGCTGATCAGCGATACCAAGAGGCTATGCAGCGGGGCAGTGGCCTCGGCCTTGTCGATCACCAGGCCGATATACCAGTCGGTTCCGGCAATCGGCCGTAGCGCCAGCAGCTTGTCGGCGCCATCGATGGTGACGGTGTTCAGGCTGGTTTCCGCGGTGTAGCGCTCCAGTGCGCCAACACCGGGTATCACCTCACCGAGCGGCTTGAGGGCGGTATCGTCTTTCGGGTAGGCGATCAGCTTGCCATCCTTGCCCACCAGAAAGGCATAACCCTTGACACGCAGCTTGATGGCCAGCACATCGCTGACGATGTTTTCCAGGTTGATATCGGCGCCGACCACCGCCTGGGTGCTACTGCCCGAGCCCTGTGGCGCGGCAAACGACACCACCAGCTTCTTGCTCGAAGCGGCGATATAGGGGGCGGTGACGATAGGCGCGCCTTTCTCGGCGGCCAGCTTGTACCAGGGGCGCGAGGTCGGGTCGTAGCCAGCAGGCGGGGTCTTGTCGGTGGAATACACCATGCGCTTGTCGGCATAGCCGGTAAAGAACAGGGTAAAGCCACCGGCGCTGGCGGCCTGCTGCATCGGCAGCTTGATATCGGCCTGGCCAAGCTGCGGCACCACCGAGGCAACGATTTGCTGCTTGCTGCTCACCCAGTTGCTGACCACGCTGCCATAGCCATGAGCAGCTGCCGCAATCTCCTGGGCGATGCCGGTTTCGATTTCATCGCGCATGCGCGCATAGGAAATGGCCGACAGCAGCACGGCGCTGATCAGGACGATGGCGGCAACAAACAGGATAAGGCGGCTGCGTAGCGAGGTCATGGCGTGCTCTCTGGAATGGGGAGGCGACAAAGAGACAGCTGCGATTCCGGTTTTGGTGAAACCGGCCGGAACCGCATACCAGACTAGCACATGGGTTTACGCCAGCTTGGCGGCGCCATCTATCCCGCGGGCCCACCTAGCCTTGATGCAGCCGCAGGCGGAATCCGGGAGCGGGCCAAGCGGCCCGCATTGGCGGCAGACCCAGCGCACCATCCCCACTACAGGCGCCGCCATCAATCAGGCGCGCACATCCTCGAAACACATCGCCAGCGCATCCTGCCAGCTCGGTGGTACCAGGCCGAAGGTGTCGCGCAGCTTGTCCAGATTGAGCCGCGAATTCTTCGGGCGCTTGGCCGGAGTCGGATAGGCTTCGGTGGCGATGGCGCCCAGCGTGCCGGGCGTCTTGTCACCACGTGCGGCAGCAAGCGCAAAAATCGCCTCGGCAAAGCCGTGCCAGCTGGTCTCGCCGCTATTCACCAGATGATAGGTGCCGCTGACCGCCTGCCAGTCGGGCCGGCTGGCGATGATATGGCTGCTCAGGTCGGCAATGCTGCGACACCAGGTGGGCGCGCCGATCTGGTCGGCCACGATATTGAGCGCCTCGCGCTCACGACCGAGCTTGAGCATGGTCAACAGGAAGTTCTTGCCGCGCGCCCCATACACCCAGCTGGTACGCAAAATCAGATGCTGGCAGCCGCTGGCGCGAATCGCTTCTTCGCCCGCCAGCTTGCTGGCGCCATAGACATTGGGCGGCGCCACCGGTGCATCCTCGCGCCAGGCGGTGTCGCCCTCGCCCGAATACACATAGTCGGTGGAGTAGTGCAGCAAGGGGCAGCCGAGCCGCTTGGCCTCTTCGGCCAGCACTGCCGGTGCGGTGGCATTGATGGCATGGGCCAGCTCCGGCTCGCTTTCGGCCTTGTCTACCGCGGTATAAGCCGCCGGGTTGACGATCAGGGTAGGGCGCAGGGCTCGAACCAGATCGCGAATCGCGGCCGGATTACCCAGGTCCAGCGCGGCACGGTCCGGCGCATGCACCACCCCCAAGCCTTGCAGGCTGCGTTTCAGTTCAAATCCAACCTGGCCGTTGACGCCGGTAAGCAAAATCGTCTGCATGAAATTCCTCGGAGTGGGTACGGGAAAATGGAGAATCAAATGGTTGTTGCCATGCCGCGCTGGTTTTCCAGCTTTGGGTATTTTGCAATGCGCCACATGAGTCGAGGCGATTGTCGCCTATTCGGCAAGCGCTTGTCGCGTCCGTGCCAGCTGGCGTGAGATGGCGCAGTGTTGCTGCGCATGCCTCGGGACGCGCTGAATGAATCGAGTTTTCAACCAGCATCGCCGGTCCTGGGAAACCTTGAACTTAAGCGGCAGAGGGTAAGTGGTCGATTCTTCGCTATTCCACCCCCTGCGCCCCCGCCTTTGCGGGGGAGCCGCGCTGTTGCCGCGTAAGTGGATCTGTTCAGCGCTTCCTCTGGTGATCTGCCCGTGTGAGCCATGATCCTGGCGGTAGATTGGCGAGTGGGTGGGAACCAAGTCCGGCGGCCTGATTCTGAGTCTGCACGCCGGTAAAGGCCGGGCCTTGATGGAGTGCGGTATGGTGCAAACGGGTTTGGCGTGGCATAGGCGAGGTGATATCGGCATGTTGCCAGCGGGTGTCGGCATGTATCGCCTGCCACGCGGCATTGAGCGTTATGCATTTGCTGCGCTGGTGCTATTGCTGCAGCTGCTCGCGATCTGGCTGATGTGGCGTGCAAGCGCCGCTACCGTGCTGCGCGGCGGCCGAGAGCATGCCCTGCAGGTGCAACTGTTTAGCGAGCCGGACGCGCTGGTGCAGATGCCCGCGCAGCTTGCTGTACCGCGCGAGCAGTCGCAACCGTTGCCGCATCGGCGTGTGCTGCCACGCAGTAAGGCAAGCAGTGCGGCAACTGATCAGACGCCGCAGCCAGCAGCCGAAACACCGGCTTTCGAGCCATCAAGCGGCGCAGCTGCACCCAATCTTTCGGCGCCGCTGGATACCGAGGCGATTCGCGAAGCCTTGCGCCAGTCGATGCGCCAGCAACGCCAGCCTCCGGCGCTTGCCGGCCTGATGCCTGCGCCAATCGAGCCGCGCAGCAAGCTGGCGCGCGATATCGAGCAGTCGGTCAGGCAGGACTGCCGCCATGCCTATGACAGCGCCGGCCTATTGGCGGTGATACCGCTGGCGATCGACACGCTGCGCGACAAAGGGTGCAAGTGGTGAGGGGGTAGCACCTGCAGGGTTTGCCATGGCAGGTCTTAGGCTAGCGGCAACTGGCCGTTCAAAGCCTGCGATTCGCGGTCATGCAGGGTGACCACGGCGGCAATGGAAGCATGAATCTGGCCGGAGCCAATCGAATCGAGATAGCGACAGGCCGCATACGATTTGGCGATGGCCTCGTAATGGGTAACCCAAGCCCGGCGCGTTTCCAGCTTGGCCGGGTTGATCGGCCAGATACCAGGGCTGGGGCGCATGCGCTGGCGAATGCCGATACGCCACGGCTTGGCAGTAAGGCGCGCCCTGAAGCAGTGTTGCAGACTACACATTCGTGCATACAAAGGGTCGACGCCTACCGCCGTGAAAAAAGTGCTGATTTCCGGGTGGTCTGATGCAAACGGTTGGTGCGTCAGCAGCAGTCGCAAGCCCCCCGGCGTGGCATACAGGCGGATATTCCAGTTCGGCCGGGTGGCGGCAAATTGCGCAATACCTTGCCTGGCGATATGCGTTTGTCCTCCTCGCAAGGAAATCCGCGCCTTCCACACGAGGCGCGACACCGGGCTGGCGCCGATCAAGGCAAACAGGGCAAAGACGAATGCGAGCCCTGCGCTATGGAAGCGGATGCCGCCAATGATGGCGCCGAGCAATAGCAAGGCGAACACGCCAAACGTATGTTTCAGTGGCGGCTTTTCGGCAAAGTCGATGTCGGCAAACACCACATCCGCTGTATTCAGGCAGTGCGCGCCATAGGCATTGCGGGTAATCACATGCTCGCCATGCCGGCTCAGCACTTCTTCGCGAATTGGCAGACCCTGCGCGCCGTTGTAGGCCACCTTCCGATCGCGCTGCGCCTGTGGTTTGCCTGCGAGCTGCTGCCGCAGCGCGTCGGCTGCGCGGCTTTCTGCCATCGCTTGCGCGTCATCCTGGCTGAGCATGGACCAGCCGAATCGGCGCATGGTGATCTGCCGGCCTCGATCACGGTGCACGACGCGGGCTTCAGCCCAGTAGTCGGGTACGATCATGCGAATACTCCTGGTGCTGAACAAATCGGAATTTCAGCTCGTGTCACTGGGCTTGGGAAGCTCTGGTCTTAAGCGATAGCGGGCATGTTTTTGATTTCCTGTTGCTTTAATCCACGGCTTCCGCACCAGCGGGAGCCGCTTTGGGCGCGTAAGGGGGGAGCGCTTCTTAAATCAACGGCCTTGCCTACAGCAGCTCCAGCAACTGGTCCAGTTGCCTGATCTCATGCTGGGGCTGGTGCTGGCTGGTTTCGCCGTGCCGATTCAGCCAGCAGGTGGCGATGCCGTAGTTGAGCCCGCCGGCGATATCGGTGTCGGGGTTGTCGCCGATGATCATCACTCGCTCGCGCGTTGGATGGCCCAGTGCTTGGAAGACCGCGTCGAAATAGGCGGCGTGCGGCTTGAATGCGCCAATTTCTTCGGAAATGAACAAGGCGTCGAAATAGCGGTGCAAGGACGAAAGTGCAAAGCGGCTGCGCTGCGCGCGGGTAAAGCCATTGGTGACAATGGCCAGCTTGAAGCGGCCGTGCAGCGCAGCCAGAACCGCTTCTGTGCCATCGATCAGCTGCGCCTGCTGGCAAAGCTGGTCCAGATAGGCGGCGCTCAGCGCCTGCGGGTCGCCTTCGAGCGTGTGGTGATCCAGCCACTCGCGAAACCGGCGTGGCCGCAGTTCGGCCATGGTGATCTCGCCACGTTCCAGCTCGGCAAACAGGCGTTTGTTGATGCCATGGTAGTGGCTGAGCCAATACGGCTCCACCCGGCCATAGTGCTCCAGCAAGGTGGCGCTGAGGGCGGTATGTTCGGCCAGACGGAAGTCATACAGGGTGTCGTCGGCGTCAAACAGCAGCCAGTCGTAGCGTTCGGCCATGGCGCGCACTAATGCTCGAGAAAGTTGACCGGCTGGAACTTGCCGCGCAGATAGTCGCCATGGGCGGCCAGCTTGTCGGCATCGTCGCCGAATACATCGGTGGCGACGCTGGCGATTTCGCGATCGAGCAGGGCGAGTTGCTCCACCAGCAGAGCCTTTGCTGTCTTGCCATCGCGCACGGTGTGCAGGTTGGCAAAGCCGGGCGGCAAGGCCACATAGTTGGCTACCGTGCCGGGCAGATCGCGGCGGATGGCATTGCCGAGCTCGATGCGTGCCTGTGCCGGAAAGCCCGGCTCATCAAGGCGCGGCAGCAAGTCCTGCACCTTGGATCGGATGGCTGCGAGATGGGCTACGGCTTCCGGCGGCAGCCGGCCGCCGGCGCTGCTGCTCAGGGCATCCAGCGCGTCGATCAGGCTCATTTTCTCCACCAGCTCGGCTTCGAAACGGCCGCCGCGCGGGGTGGCCAGCCAGCCGACCGCATAGGCGCCCACCGTGAGGGCAAACCACCAGGCAGCGATGATGCCGCTGAAATACAGGCCCAGTACGGCAAGCGCCGCAATACAGCCGACGATATTCGGGGTGCCGTAGAAGAACAGCGCCATCCGCGTGGAAAACGACAAACCTGCCATTACTGGTAACCCCGGATTTCCTTGAACGCCGCCTGCAGGCCCGACTTGCTGCCATCAAACACCCGGCCGCCACTGGGCACGGTCAGCGCTTCGAGCTGCTCGCGCCGCGCTTCGCCAAACTGGATGGCAAAAATGCGGATGCGGCGCTTTTCCGGCGGCAGGCTGGCAAACCATTGCTGGAAGCCCTCAAGCGACAGGCCTTGGTTGTTCGCGCCGTCAGTCATCAACACCAGCGAGTAAACCCGATCCGGATCACGTGCCTGGCGTGCCAGCGCATCCTGATAGCCGTCCTGTACTGCGCTATAGATGGCGGTGCCGCCACGGGTACTGAGGTTGCGGGCAAAATCGCTGATCTTGCCCAAGGTGGTGGCATTGGCGGCGCGGTCGCTTCCGAGTGTCCACTGTTGCCTGTCGTGCACCTCGCTGGAGAAGGTGGAAATGGCGATCCGTTCCCGTTCGCGAAAACGGGTAAAGCGCCCCGAGAGAGAGGCATCGCTGCCGGCCAGGCCGGACAGGGCGGTGCGTAGCTGATCGAGCCGGCCATTGCTGTCCATCGAGCCGCTGATATCGACCACGAAGGTGGAGTCGGCCGGGCGACGGAATTCATTCTGGTAGGCATCGAGCAGGCCGTCGACTACGGCCAGCTTGGCCGGGAAGGCCAGCTCGAAATAGTCATGCCGTGGCAGGCTGGAGGGCACGGCGGTATTGACCGGCTGGCGGAAGGTGGCCGCCGTCATCGCCTTCTGGAACGCTTCGCCTTTCAAGTACGCCACCAGCTTGTCGTAATCGGCCCGCTTGGCATTGTTCAGCCGCAGCAAGGGGTAGTCGGCGGTAATCACTCCGTCCTTGGGGTAGACCAGGGTCAATGGCTCGCGCAGGCCGCCCGCCTGGTTCATGGCATACAGCACTGAGGCATAGTTGACCATGCCATCGAGCCGGTCCTGTTCGCGCACAAAGGCTTCGCCCAGCCAGCCAGAGGAGCCGGCAGTGAGCGCCTGGGCGCGGGCAAAGGCAGTCAGCGCCGTTTTGTCAATATCGGCCAGTTCCAGCGCATCGCCCTTGCCGGCCACCGCAGCGGCCAAGCCCAGCACCGCCGAGAAGCCGGTGTTGGAGCTGGCCGGGTTGGACATGGCGAAGCGGAACTTGCCTGCTCCTGCTGCCTTGGCAATGTCCGCCCAGCTGGGCGAGGCATTGGGTTTATCCCAGCCCAGCGCTTTGGCCTTGCTGGTTTTCACGCCAAGAATCACCGGCGAGATCATGGTGCGCTCGCTCGCCTTGATCTTGTCGCGCAGACCCGGCGTCAGCAGCGCGTATTTGCTGTTGGCCAGCCAGGCCAGGTCATAGTTGGCGCCGGCCTGTATCTGCTCGACCGCATCGAGCGTGCCGGCGTATTTGAGCTTGAGGTTAAGGCCGGTAGCTTTTTGCACCTCGGGCAAGAGCGGTTCGATGTCTTTCAGCTCGGAACCGGCGAGGATGGTCAGGGCATTCGGGTCATCGGCCGGCGCATCGGCCTGTTTGCCGCAAGCGGCGAGGGCGAGCGCGCACAGGCCGGCGGTCAGATAGCGATACCAGGGCATGGTGTTTCCTTGGCTGAGTCGTAGGAACAGATGGCTTACAGCTTGACCGGGCCGCCCAGCTCGGCGTTGGTGCCCATGGCCTGCCGCACCGTTTCGCCACGGGTGCGCTGCACATAGGCATCGGCACGGTTGATCTGTTCGCGAATCATCTCGTTGTTCTTGCCCATCACCACGATGGCGTCGGCGCGGAACTTGTCCATTGCATCCATGGCCGAGAAGGTCTGGTCGAACATCGCCTGCAGGCGTTCCACCCCAATCAGCGGATTGCTGGCGAACTCGCCGGTTTTCTGCACATGGGTGTTGAGCGCCTTGCCGGTCTGCTCGATCAAATCGCCCACGGTGTCGGATACGCCCTGCAGCATATTCATCACTTCGATCTGGTTGCCGGTGGCCCGCGCCACGGTGGTGGCAACCGCCAGGGCCGACATGCCGGTGGTGGCAACGCGGCTGCAGCCATTGGCCATTTCGCGTGCGGTTTTCTTCAGCACATCCATCGCCAGATAGCCATTCACGCACACTGCCATTTGCGTCTGCATATCGGTGAGATTCTGGCGGGCGTAGAACAGTACTTCCTGTTCCAGCGCACGGGCGCGATTCGGGTCGCTGGCCTTCATCGCTTCGACCTGGCTGGCCAGGCGGCTATCGAGTTCGCGGGCAAAATGGATGGCAGCATTGAGCTTTTGCATGCCCTCCCACAATTTCTGCTTTACCGATTCGATCTCGGCGATATCGCGGCTCATATCGTCGCGTGCCGCGTACACCTGCTGCAGGGCGGCATTGAGCTGGGTGCCGGCACCCTGGAACTTGCGGAAATAGGCCTTGAGCTTGTTGCCGAAGGGGATAAAGCCAAGGATCTTGTTCTGCGACAGCAAATCGCCCTGCTTGCCCGGGTTCAGCTCATCGAGCTGGTTGCGCAGATCGCTGATCGCCTTGAAGGCGGCGGAATCTTCCATGCCGACGAAGTTGCGTTCCATGAAACGCCCGCTCATCAGGCTCGATGCCATGGAGATTTCTTCGCGGCCGAGGTGGAAGGCGGCATCGAGCTTCTGGCGAAAGCCTTCGCTGTTCACGTCTTCGCTGGTCAGCGCACTGATAAAGCGGCCAACCTGGTCATCCACCTTGGCCTTGAGCTCATTGCTCAGCGGCGCCATATCGGGCGCGCGCTCGGCCGGCACCGCTACTACCGGCTCCGGGGCAGTCAGAACCAGGGCTTCGGGCGGGGTCAGGGTCTGTTGCTGGGTCATGAGGGCTCTCCGATGCAGGATTATTGGAATTTTTGGGCAATGGCTTCGATCATCCTTTCCAGCATTTCAAAGCTGGGCGGATCGATCACATCGACCAGGGTGGCGGGCGCGCTGAGTTTTTTCTGTTGCAGGAAGTTATTGAAATGCGCGGCATCGGCGCCGCGGTAGCCGTATTCGGCGGCCAGCATCTGCAGCTCTTTGTCATTGCTCAGCGCTTCGCCTACCCGCGCGCCATTGGGGCTGATCGGCACCAGCACATGCTTGGTGAACACGGTGGGTTGCGGGTAGAGCAGCACCATATCGGCATTGGGTTGCGGCTGTTTCGACTGGTATTCGATGAACTGCGCCTCATACACCAGCACCAGGGGCGCCTTGCCCATGCCCATGCTCACATAATCATCAAACGGCCCGGCACTGCTGGCCTCCTGGAAACCCTGTTTGAGAAACAGGCCGCTGGCGACGGGGAGAATCTTCTGGATATCGGCATCGGACTGCACCACATTGCCGTCGTTGAGCAGGTAGGAAGCCAGGGCCAGATACATGGCGGCTGAGTTGGACTTGCGCACATCGGTGCTGGAGATCAGCACGGCGCGGCCGGAATCGTAGACCTTGTTGTCTTTCAGTTCGCGCCAGCGTTTGCCATCGGCAATCATCTGCAACAGACGCTTGAGGTCGATGATGTAGTAGGTGCCATCGCGCTTGTTCACCAGACCATTGGCTTCCAGCAAGGGTACCAGGGTACGCCAGGATGCCACCGCAATCGGCGTGTAGAACGGCGTGTAGACCTGATTGGCCTTGACCGTCTTTTGCATGGCAAGTGCAGCCGGGGCGCCGGCCGGGTGGGCGAAGTCGAATTTTTTCAGATCAGGATGGCTGGCGATTTCGCGCGAGCCGGCTTTCTGCACGTCGACAGTCAGGCCCTGCCGCTTGAAGGCAGCAATGACACGCGGATCGCGGTAGAACGCTTCTTTCTCCGAGCCGACCAGGCCGCGCACGCTGGCATCCGTCGCCGTGCTGGCCGCTTGTTGATCACTCTGGCGCTTATTGAAGGCCGACCACACCAGGCCACCTGCCAGGCCCAAGCCCAGCAAGACGGCAAGGCCGGGGCCGATGATTTTGCGCAGTTCCAAGCGAGACTCCTTGCGATGCTGGTGATATTTTGCCGCCAGACTAAGCGATTCATGCGCGCTCGTCCAAGCGAGGTGACAGTGCCGTTACAGGCAGGCCGCCATCTGTTGACAAAAGCAACAGTGGCGGGACTGTCAATGCTCGGGGATTGGTCGATGTTGCGCTTGTTGCATGCCCATGCCAGCGTGGTTTGCCACAGTGGCATGTTTGCTGCCCGCAGCACTACACTGCCTAGTATTCAAGGAGAGCCCGATGATCAATTTACCGAAACGCTGCGTATTGGCCGCCCTGGCTGCTGTATTGACCCTGTCTCCGTTGTGGGCCGATGTGCTCGACCGGGTAAAGAGCAAGGGCGTTTTGACGGTTGGAGTGGTGGTCGATCCACCCTTCGGCATCAAGAACAAGAATGGCTCGCTGTCCGGCTATGACGTGGACTTTGCCATCGCTATTGCCAAAAAGCTCGGCGTAAAACCGCAGATTCTGGAACTGGATAGCGAAGAGCGGCTGGCGGCGCTCAATGGCAACAAGATCGATATCCTGACCGCCTTTACCAAAACCGCCGAGCGCGAGAAACAGGTCAACTTCAGCTATGGCTATTTCGTTACCGGCCAGAAGTTTGTCGCCAAGGTCGGCAAGATCAAGACGCTCGATGATGTAAAGCCATTGGCAGTCGGTGCCATCCGCGATACCACCTCGGAAAAGTTGATCAAGAAAGAGCTGCCCAATACCACGGTGATCAGCTTTGCCGATATGGATGACGCGTTTACTTTCTTGCGCCAGGGCAAGGTTGATGCCATCACCCACGATGAGCCGATTCTCGCCGGCAAGCTGGCCTTGCTGCAGGGCAAGCAACAGTACGAAATCAGCCCGATTGCGCTATCGACCAAGGCCTATGGCCTCGCCGTGGTCAAGAGCGAAAAACGGCTGGTGGGCGTGATCAACGAAACCCTGCTGGAGCTGGAAGCCAGTGGCGAGGCTGCCCGAATTTTCGAGCGCTGGTTTGGCGACAAATCCACGGCGCCCCTGATGCGGATTTTCAAGATTCAGGGGTGAATAGCCGTCCAGGGTGATGTTGGCCCTGGCTAGGCTTCCAGACTGCGATCGCGCCCGGCACGCTTGGCGGCAAGCAGGGCGGCGTCGGCACGGTTTATCGTGCTTGAATAATTCTCGCCACACTGGTGTTCGGTCAGGCCAACGCTGCAACTGACCGAAAGCACCTGGCTGCCGATGTCTACCGGCAGGCTGCGTATGGTCTGGCGCACCCGCTCCACCACCTGGCGCGCATCGGCCAGCACGGTGTCAGGCAAGAGGATCAGAAATTCCTCACCGCCCCAGCGGCTGCACAGGTCGTAGTCGCGCAGCGCGGCCTGCATGGCGCGCGACAGCTCGATCAGCACCTGGTCGCCCGCATCATGGCCGTGCTGGTCGTTGATATCCTTGAAGTGGTCGACATCAAGCATGGCCAGGACGTATGGGTGCGGGTGGCGGCTGGCGCGTTCGGTTTCTTCGCGCAGCCGCTCCATCATCAGGCGGCGATTGGCAAGGCCGGTCAGCGCATCGCGCGATGAGGCTTCCTGCAGCGCCTGGTTGAGGTCTTGCATCATCTGCTGATAGCGATCAGAGATGCGTGCCACCTTTTCCAGCTGGCGCAGCTGGCGGTGGTAGCGCTCCGACAGGCTGTGAGCATCCTGCCGCGCCATATGCTGGTAGCCATCGGAAATGCGCGCAATGCGCTCCAGCCGGTCGAGATGCTCGCGGTGCTGCACATACAGCCGGTGCAAGGCGTCATGCAGGGGGTGGCCCTGGTATTGCGGATCTGCCAGCAACTGTTCGATCTGCGCTTCCAGTTCGCGCTCTTCGCGGTTCATGGTCATTCGCCGATGGCACGTATTTCAAAGGCGAAGCTGCAGTCTTCCTTGAATTCGCCGGCCAGCTCGGCCACCCGCTCGTTGCGCGGATCGTAGTACCAGTTGACTGCCACATTGCGCCCCTGGCGATGGGCATCTTCGAGCAGATCGAAGATATCCATCATCACCTTGATGCTGCTGGTGTTGAGGTAGACAAGGCGCAACTCCAGAGTCAGCGGGCGCTCGCATTCGGCCAGATAGCGTTCCACCCAGCCGATGACCTGGCCATACAACTCGTAGGAATTTTCCGGGTAGGAGTCACCCTGCATGCTCAGCACCCCGGCGCCCCAATGGCCCTCGACGGCCGGAGTGGACTGGGTTTTTGCCAGATGGAGCAAGTTGTTCTTGCCGGCGGAGGTCTTCGTGGTGTCCAAGGCGATCTCCTCTAGATGACGGCGCGCAGGCTGAAGAAAGCCCGCTCGCCATGTCGGGTCAGGGTAGCGCTGAGCGGCTCGCTGGTCTTGCGGGCGATATCGATCAGGCCAAGGCCGGCGCCACTTGTCGCGCCGGCATCGCGCGGCTGGCGCAGCTGTTCCTTGTAGGCTGCCTTGAGCTGGGCTTTATCCATGCCGGCCAGCGCCTGTACCCGACCGAGCAAGGCTTCGCCATCGGCCGCTTCAACCAGATTTCCCGCCGAAACAATATAGCGCTCGGCATCGCGGGCAATGACCACGGTGGCCGAGGCATCAAGATCACCATAGTTGCGGCTCAGTGCGTAGTGGCGGATGTTCTGGCTCATTTCGATATACACGCCGAAGACATCCATGGCGGCGGAAGGCTGGGCTTGCTCGGCTTCCAGATAGTTTTTCAACGCCCGGCCGATTTCTTCGATCAGGCTGCGCGATATCGGACCGTTGAAGCACAGCATGATGCGCTGTTGGTTGAAGTGTTCGCGCAGGCTGTACAGATTGCGGGCATCCATCTTGGCTCCTGGCTAGTTGAAGCGGAACGACAGCAAGGTCATATCGTCGCGTTGCGGCAAGCTGCCCTGGTAGCGCAGCAGGGCCGCCTCGAAGGCGGCGGCCTGTTCGGCCATATCGAGTCCGGCGTGCTCGCGCAGCATTTGCGCCAGTCGCGTGCTGCCAAAGCCGTAGCCAAGCTCGCCGCCGGCCTGATCGAGTATGCCGTCGGTGAGCAGGTAATACGTGCGTTCCGGCTGGAGCGGTACTTCCTGGTCCTGATAGGCGCCGACGCGCTTGTCGCAAAGCGCACGCCGGTTGCCGGCGATTTCTTCCACGGTTGCTCCGTCGCTCCAGTACAGCGACATGCGCGCACCGGCAAAGCGCAGCAGGCCGGCGCTGCGGTCGATATAACAAAGGCCGACATCCATGCTGGTGGCGATGGCGCTGGGTAATTCGCCATCGCGCAGCATGGTGCGCATGGCGGCATCGATCTGGTTGAGCAGGGCGGCCGGCGAAGTCGGCCCGATCAGGTTGATCGCCTGGTCGATGGCGGCGCGCGCCAGCATGGTCATCATGGCGCCCGGCACGCCGTGGCCGCCGCAATCAGCCACGCCGATCAGGCAGTTGGGTCCG
>NZ_JAYRLZ010000393.1:0-2931 GCF_041904975.1 Chitinimonas sp.
GGCATGCGCACCGTGCTGCTCGGCGAGCGAGGCAGTTCGTTTCATTTTGCCGACCTGACCATTGCACAGCTCGATACCCTGCCAAGACAAGCCCGCGCCCGTGGCTGGCTCAGGCCACATTGAAAGCAGTTCTGGCAATTACCTGAGCCGGTGGCACAATCACGGCCAACTCCTGCCCGGTGCATCACCATGCTGATACGCAAGCTGTTCAAATTTGAAAACGCCCATATCGTCCGCAACTGCAGCAGCGACCGCTGTCGCCGCTCCATCCACGGGCATAGCTACAAGGTGGAAGTACTGCTGGAGGCTCACGCCCTCGATCACGGCCATATGGTGTACGACTTCGGCCTGATGAAGGGCACGATACGCGATGTAATCGACGCCTTCGACCATGCGATCTGCTTTTGGGATAAAGACGAGGCCGACTATATCGCCTGGGCGAAAACCTATTCTGCCCGCTGGATTTCCCTGCCGGTTTCGCCATCGGCCGAGCAGTTTTCCCGCCTGTTTTTCGTGCTGATCGACGCCATCTTGGGCAATACCGAAATGCGCAATGGCGAGCAGGGCGTTGTGTTGCATTCGATCATTGCCCATGAAACCGAAACCGGCTATGCGCAGTGCTTCCGCAGCGACGCCTATAACCCGCAGATGGGCAGCATCGGACTCGCAGACATCATATTCTCGGAACAATGCAAAGCCGAATGGCACGACCCGGCGATGCTGGACAAGCTCTTGCAGCAGCAGCGCTTTATCAACCCGACCGTGCCACTGCAAGTAACGCCAGAGCGCTGATTCAGTCGAGCACCACCCGCCGCCGATCACGCCCCCAGTCCTTGCGGATCAGCAGCAGTAAATAAGCCGCCGCCAGCCACGGCCAGAACAGCGAAATGGTCTGCGCCAGGCCGCTGAAATTGCGCAGATGGCCGTGATGCCAGCGGAACAGGGCAAACAGGCCGGTAGGCTCGGCATTCAGTGGCCAGGCCATCTCCACCCCTTCGGCCAGCAGCAGGCAAAGCAAGCCACACAGGGCGCGCCAGCGTCGCTTCAGGGGCGCCAGCAGCTCCAGCAACAGCCATCCGCCTGCCATGCCCAGCAACACGTCGACATTCATCCACGCCATCAAGGCATCGCGCTTGAGCATGGCGCCGGCGAATACCACCTTCAGCAGAATGGCCAGCAGCGCCACCGCCAGCATGGCAAAGGCAGCGTGGCTGCGCCGCGCCAGCAAGGTGGCGACCATCAGGCCGACCGCCGTAAAGTTCAGCAGCACCCCGCCGCACTCCAGCAGGCGCAAAAACAGACGCGCATTGGCAATCGGCGACACAAAGGGCTGCGGTATGCCCTGCGGTTCGAATACCACACCGAACAGAGGGATGGCTGGATTGAGCTGGCTGATCAGCCATAGGCCCAGCACTACCAAGCCGAAATCGGTCAGCCCGCCCTTGGCCAGCCAGGACTGCCGAAACACCAGCCAGCGCCGCACGATCAACAAACGATCGAGCGCACACGCCACCACGGCACCCGCCAGCGCACCAAGACCATTGCACAGGATATCGAGATTGGATGCGACGCGATCAGGCAGGAACTGCTGGACGAATTCAACCAGAGCGGACAACAGCACAGCCAGGATGAGCGCCAGCATCGGCGCATGCCAGCGACAGCGGAAGGTGACCGCCCAAGCGTAGCCTAGCGGCAGATAGGCCACGATATTGATCGCGTTATCGAATACCGTCTGGTAATACGGCAAGGGGTAAGCGTAGAAGGCAAACAGGCTGTCGCCGGCATGGCGCCAGCCACTGAACGGATACCAGCTGACGATCAGGATGACCACATGCCAGGCGGCGAGGAAGTGCTGCGCCAGCCATGAAGGGCGGGCCGAATGGGCCAGGTAGGAAATGGGCAAGCGCCAGCGTTGCATGGGGCAGCAGCTTATCACGCTGCGCCGGCCCGCCTAAGCGAGAGGCCGTTGACACCCGCTCGCCGCGCCACACTTGTACCGAATCGGCGCGGTTGCCCCGCCATGCTGCGCATCCGTCAATTGCGCATCCAGCGATCGGTGCGCGACTTCACGAAGCGGTCGATCGAATCGCGGATGTTTGGCGGCAGGTTCAAAAAGCGCAAACCGGTGCGAAAGCGGCTATCGGCCAGAATCACATTCATCACCTGCGCCTGCACCGCAATCTGATTGCGTTCCGTTTGACCCGGAAACATGATTTCCAGATACAGGGTGCAGCCAGACAGTACGGGCAGTGCTTTTTCCACCAGCACACCCAGGCCACCGGCCGAGATTCCAACGGTGTAGCCGTACAACAAGGCACCGCCCTGGTCGGGCTGGACGGCCGCACGCCAGTGCACAGGAATGCGCTCGCTAGCACGTCGATCCGCAGCGCTCATTTGCCTGTCCTCGAATAACTGCTGACTGGTCGCAGTATAGGGCGATGCGAAGGTGATCCGGCAGCAAAAAATCGGCGCAGGTTCCCGGCAACATGGCGGGATTCCAGCTTTCCGGCTCGCCCGATTATGCTCCTCGCCTCTACTGCCAGCGCATCACTCGCCGAGGAACGTGCCAAACCTTGTACTGTTGTCGCAGGAGGGCAGAGGCAAGAGCAACCAGGCGAAGGCGAGAACCAACCGATGCTCGGCCGCGCCCGAAGCCGAGAAGGCCTGCAGGCGCATCGCCCCAAAGGGTCGGCATTGCGGTACATCGCATTGCGGGGCAAGCCATTGCAATGAGGCTGTACTGCGTCAGCGAATGGCGGCAGCGTGGCTGCCACACAAGCTCATGCCCCTGCAGGACACAGGCGGCACGCCCCCGACCTTGCAAACTATTGCTTGGCGCCGGGCCAGTCAAAGCTTGGCCCAGGCTGGCCATTGATGCGCAGGCGGTAGCTTCCTTTGGCCGCGGTGGTCAGGTTATTCAGCGCCACGGCA